>CALJDH010000160.1 GCA_938023895.1 uncultured Aliiroseovarius sp. | reverse complement strand
ATCGGCTTGACCTGTGCACTTCCACAAATGGCCGTTTCTCAATCCCAGTGCCGGCAAGCGCTTGCGCTGGGGCTAGATGTCTCGGCTTCGGTCGACCGTTACGAGTATCGCCTGCAACTGGATGGCTTGGCCGCCGCGCTGGAAAGCCCCGAAGTGGTCGAGAAACTTTTGGCCTCGTCCGAGACCGTTATCGAACTGAGCGTCTTCGAGTGGAGCGGCCCAAGCAATCAGCGGGTGCTGCAAAACTGGACTGCCCTGACCTCGGAAACCGTAATCTCGGACATTGCCAGTGTCCTGCGCCAAACCGAACGCGTCCCTGCTGATCCCTCTACCGGATTGGGACGCGCCATGCTATTCGGGGCCGAACTGCTGCAACAGCGCCCCGACTGCTGGTCCCACAGCTTGGATTTGTCTGGAGACGGACAATCGAACTCTGGCCCGCGTCCGCAAGACGTGCAAGAGGATCTGCGACTACGAAATGTCGTCGTGAATGCATTGGTCGTCGGCGCATCAGTCCCGGGACGCGATCTGACCTCGTATTTTGAAGCTTACGTCCTGCACGGGTTTGGCAGTTTCACCATGCAGGCCGAAAGCTTCAAAGAGTTCGAAACCGCGATGATCAAGAAGCTGTTGCGCGAAGTTCAGGGCGTGATGGTGTCAAACGCATCCCCCGCCCCAACACTTCCAAACGAAACTCAATAGATATAGCGGATCTGGTCGGTCCAATAGCGCTCGACCCGTTTCAACGCGGTATTGATGTCGTTGATCCCGTCCGAGGACAGTACATCCCGCGACTGCAGCCCGTCCGCGTGACGCTCGAACAATCCAGCGACGATGTCACGGATCGAACGACCTTTTTCTGTCAGGCGCACCCGCACGGAACGGCGATCAATCTCGCAGCGTTGATGGTGCATATAGCCCATCTCGACCAGTTTTTTCAGGTTGTAGGACACGTTCGAGCCCTGATAATACCCACGGCTTTTCAGCTCGCCCGCCGTGACTTCGTTGTCGCCGATGTTGAACAGCAAAAGCGCCTGAACCGCGTTTACTTCCAACACGCCAACACGCTCAAACTCATCCTTGATCACATCCAAGAGCAACCTGTGCAAACGCTCAACCAACGCCAGCGCCTCAAGATACTGCACAACAAAGCCATGATTGACCGTTTGCCCGATTTGCAAATGCATGCTCATCCGTCTCTCCGAACCGTTACTGAGACGACTCTTGAGCCTGAAAGAAGAACATTCAGTTAAATATCGTGGAAAACCGTCACGGAGTTCAGAACAATTTTCGGAAAATCGCCTGCCAATCAGCGCGACTGCATATGCTGCGCGATCTTCGAAATCAGCTCGGACAGCGCCTCGGGGGCATCCTGCTGGCCCGACACCCACTGATAGAGATCCTGATCGTTTTCCCCAAGCAACGCCTCATACAGGTCCAGCTCTTCGGTAGTCATGTTTTCCAGATGATCATCCGCATATCGCGTCAGGATGATGTCCATCTCTTTGATCCCGCGCCGCATCGAGCGCATGGCCAGACGCTTTACACGGTGCTCGGGCGTTTCGCCTACGCGCGCGCCGGGTGTTTCCTTCAGCTGATCATAGGGAATTCCGCTCATGTCTTATCCTTCCAGCCGCTTACGCAGGCGTTTTTCCAGTCGGCCCAACTGCTCGGCCGAGCGGCTCATCTGCATTTTGATGTCGCGGATTTCAAGCAGAAGATCGCGCACTTCCGGGGCATCAGCGTCGTGAGCCGTCGGTTCTTCTACGCCTTCCCCTTCTCCGGTCAACAGCCAGCGCATCGAAACGTTCAACACGCCCGACACCATCTGCAATTTATTGGCGCGAGGTTCGGACAAATCCTCTTCCCATCCGCGCAGGGTTTTCAGTTTCACACCCAGCCGTCGGGCCAATGCGGATTGCGACATGTTTTCGGCTTCGCGGGCGGCGGCCAGGCGATCCCCGAAGGTCGCGGCGTCCTCGGAAAACCAATCGCCGTTCGCTGCAGTCTGTTCCATGCCTGTCTCTCCTCATACATTGTCGATACACAGCACCTGATGGTGCTTGATCCGCCTCGCGGCGCACCCTAGAAGAATTGCGACCAACATACAAACCGAGGCCGCCATGTCTTTCCTCTCCGCGACACTTGACCGCGTAAAACCTTCTCCGACCATCGCTGTATCGACCCTCGCAGCCGAGCTGAAAGCCGCTGGGCGTGACGTCATCGGCCTTGGCGCTGGCGAGCCGGATTTCGACACCCCCGACAACATCAAAGCCGCCGCGAAGGCCGCGATTGATGCGGGCAAGACGAAATACACCGCGCCGGACGGGATGCCCGAGTTGAAGCAGGCGATCTGCGACAAGTTCGAACGCGAAAACGGGTTGAAGTACACGCCCGCACAGGTCTCGGTCGGGACTGGCGGCAAGCAGATTCTGTACAACGCGCTGATGGCGACGCTGAACCCGGGCGACGAAGTAATCATCCCGGCCCCCTATTGGGTGAGCTACCCCGACATGGTGCTGCTGGCTGGCGGCGAGCCCGTCGTGGTCGAATGCCCGATCGAGACCGGCTTTCGCATGACGGCTGAGCAGCTTGAAGCCGCGATCACGCCAAAGACCAAATGGCTGATCTTCAACTCGCCCTCGAACCCGACCGGCGCAGGCTATTCGCGTGATGAGCTGAAAGCGCTGACGGACGTTTTGATGCGTCACCCACATGTCTGGGTAATGACCGACGACATGTATGAGCACCTCGCCTATGACGATTTCGAGTTCTGCACCCCTGCCGAGGTCGAACCGGGTCTCTATGACCGCACACTGACCTGTAACGGCGTGTCGAAAGCCTATGCCATGACCGGTTGGCGGATTGGCTATGCGGCGGGTCCGGTCGCACTGATCGCGGCCATGCGCAAGATCCAGTCGCAGTCGACCTCGAACCCCTGTTCGGTCAGCCAATGGGCCGCAGTTGAGGCGCTGAACGGCACGCAGGACTTCATCGCTGAAAACAACAAGATGTTCGTCCGCCGCCGCGATCTGGTGGTCGAGATGCTGAATGCGGCCGAGGGCATCGAGTGCCCGGTGCCGGATGGGGCGTTTTATGTCTACCCCTCGATCAAAGGCTGTTTGGGCAAGACCTCGGCGGGTGGCGTGAAGATCGACGATGACGAAACCTTCGCTAAAGCTCTTTTGGAAGAGAAAGGCGTGGCCGTGGTATTTGGCTCGGCCTTCGGCCTGTCGCCGAACTTCCGTGTCAGCTATGCCACGTCGGACGAGGCGCTGAAGGAAGCTTGCACACGCATTCAGGATTTCTGTGCGTCTTTAGTATAGAACCAAAGGCGATCCGAATCGAAAGGTCCCAGATGTCCGCTGTCCTGCCTGACTATTATTTCCGTGTCCGTGAAAACGGAGCCTTCGTGTTCAAGGTGGATACGGAAAATCGGCAGCGTCGGATCGAGTTGGACCAGATCGCGGTTTTGAACATCAAAAACGGCGATGTGAAACCCCAAGGCGGTCGCGAATTGTCTGACGAGGACAATGCCGCGATTGCCGAGTGGATGGAGCAGCGCCGTGCGCAACTGAAGCAGCGCGAGATTGACGACATCCTGCGCACGGTTGATCACCTGAACCTGACGACGCATTGGGCGCAGGCGCGGGCCTCAGATGAGGATCTGGAACAGGTCACCGACGCGCTTTTGCTGGCGATGCACGACTTGCGCACGATGCTGGTGCGCAAGAAGGCTGATCGGCTGATCAAGGGATAGCTTGAGCAATAGGGGCTTTGCCCCTCGCTTCACACGCCAGAGCTCCACCCGTTCTCAGACGAAACTGTCCCCCGGACAGTTTCCAAGAAGCCTTCGAACCCCAAGGTATTTATAACAAGAAAATGCGAGATGCTGGCCGCCGAGTGCTTTAGCCTCGTACGCCAATGCGCGAGGATTGCATCCAGAAGCGCCACGACATGAAGGCGCCGGCGCAAAGCAGACCCAGCAGCAGCCCCCACCACACGCCCACCGCGCCAAAGCCCAGCGTGATGCCAAGGACATAAGACGACCCCATCCCGACGATCCAATAGCTCAGGCTGGCGATGATCATCGGAACGCGCGTATCCTGCACGCCGCGCAAAAGTCCCATAGCGATGGCTTGTGCGCCGTCTGCAAACTGGAAAAGAGCGGCGACCACAAGGAGCGAAGTGCCAAGCACCACGATCTCGGTCCGTAATACTTCATTCGGGTCCAGGAATAGCTGGATCAGCGGCGCCGGGAAAACTAGGAACAGGATGACGGTCAGCCCGCCGAAGAGGACAGATGCCAGCGTCACCGCCAGCGCGCCCCGGCGCAGACCCAACTCGTCCTTGCGGCCCAACGCACGGCCCGCGCGCACCGTCGCTGTCATCGACAGCCCCAAATGCACCATGAAGAACAGCGCCGTAATCTGAAGTGCGATGCCGTGCGCGGCAAGCTCTAACGTGCCAATCAGCCCCACAACGATGGTCGAGGCAGAAAACATCCCGACCTCGGCCAATGTGGTCAAACCGATCGGAATACCCACTTTCAAAAGATCCACCAATGCCTCCCAATCGGGTTTCCACAGGCGTTGGAACAAGGCCTGTTCCGGGTTCAGGCGCGCTGCATACACCCACAGGACAATGCCCGCTGCGATCTGGATGGTGACCGATGCAATCGCCGCACCTCGCACGCCCAGTTCCGGTGCGCCCCAATTGCCGAAGATCAGCGCATAGTTGATGACCCCGTTCATGATCGCCGCAATGATGGTTGCCCACAGGACAATCCGTGCATGCTCAAGCGCGGACAGGTAGCTGCGCAACGAGTTCACGATCAGCGCCGGGATCAATCCAAAGCCCGCAATCCTGAGGTAGCTTTGTGCGATCTGACTGAGCGCTTCATCTTGCCCCATGGCCTGAAGAATTGGCGCGGACATCCACATCAGGGGCAGCACCGCCAAGGCAAAGCCGATGGAAATCCAAAGCGCCATGCGGGTCAAACGCCGCACACGGACGTCGTCGCCTGCCTCGGAGGCTTCGGCCACCATCGGCATCAACGCCATGGCCGGCCCCGATCCCATAATCAGGAAGATGAAGAAGAAGGTGCCCGCCAGCGTGACGGCGGCCAACTCATCAACCCCGTACCAGCCCAGCATGATCGTATCGGTGATCTGCACCGAAAACTGCGCCAGTTGCGAGGCAACCAACGGCGTGCCTAGAACCAAAACCGCACGCATGTGCTGAGGGAGAGTCATTACCTGTGTCATTTCCCACCTTTATTGTGGGGAATGCAGCGGGGCAAGCACAGAGTGTTGGCGCTATCGCAACATTGCAAGCAGCGCTTTCGATGGCATACCGGTCACTTGAAGCCCGTACGACTGTTGGTACGCTTTGATGGCGGCATAGGTCTTATCCCCCAGCACACCGTCGGCTTCTCCTGTATCAAAGCCCGCGCGCGTCAGACTTTTTTGCAGGGCTTTGCGGTCGTCCAATGTTAGCCCGTGTTCATCTGCACCGAACGACGCACGAAGTGCGGGACGCCCGACCAAGCGGTCTGAAAGATGCCCAACGCCGATGATGTATTTCTGGGCATTGTTATAACGTCCAAGCACGCCGTAATTGTGATAGACCTCGAATACCGGGCCGCGTTCGCCAGCGGGCTTTACAACCCGGCCTTTGCCAGACTGTGCACGACCAGTGATTTCTTTGCCCCATCGCTGCCCGCGCTTCCACCCAGATCGGCTAAGATAAGCCGCGGTCGAGGCCAGCGCGTCTGTGGGATCATCCGACCAGATATCCGCCTTGCCGTCGCCGCGGAAATCCACCGCATAGGCTAAATAAGACGAGGGGATGAACTGCGTATGCCCCATCGCGCCCGCCCAGCTGCCCATCATGCGTGCGGGCGTGACGTCGCCGCGCGCGATGATCTTGATCGCGGCAGCCATCTGCCCCTCGAAAAAGCGGCCACGCCGCCCGTCAAAGGCCAGTGTTGCCAGCGCGGACATCACCGGCACATCACCGCGCCGTTCGCCGTAGCGGCTTTCCACGCCCCAAACAGCGACGATCACTTCTTTCTCAACGCCGTATCTTGCTTCGAGCTGGTTTAGAAGACGCGCGTATCTGGACAGCATCGCCCGCCCCTTCGCAATCCGCGCATCCGAGGCGGCGATGGCCAGGTAATCCTCGAACGAGCGTACGAACTCGGTCTGATTGCGGTCGCGGGCCACCACGCCGGGCAGATAGCCCAGATCGCGGAAGGCGCGATTGACAGCGGACACGGGCAGACCGCGCGCGATCATCCGTTTCTTGGCCCCCGGCACCCAAGCGTCAAACCGCGCATTGCGCACTGCACGCAATTCACCAGACGCATTGCGAGGGGTGCTGGCCGCTGTCCCACCTGATTGACAGGCGGCAAGCGACAGGGCCGACAGTCCGGCCAAAATGAAACGTCTGGAATAAGCCATGAAATCACCTGCGCTACTCGAATTTGTTGCGCTTTGGATTCCGTGCGCAATCTGCTTTTTCCCCAGAATAGCGCGACTCAACAAAAGATTGAATGAAAAAGGGGCGCCTAAGCGCCCCCGTCGTTCTGTACTGTCTGTCAGATCAGCCGCGACGCTGATCCGGATGCAGGCTTGCGCCCAGAATATGATCCGCGTTGTGGATCACCTGGCTTGCATGGCCCACGATCAGCGGATCCGGCGCGCGGACCAAGTCGTAGTCCTTGTCAGGATAGTCAATGGTCGACAGGAAGTGGCGCATGCATTCCAGACGCGCACGCTTTTTGTCGTTCGACTTGATGATGGTCCACGGCGCATCAGCAGTATCCGTGTAGAAGAACATCGCCTCTTTCGCCTCGGTGTAGTCGTCCCATTTCGACAGGGATGCAACGTCGACCGGGCTCAGCTTCCAGCGCTTCAACGGGTCGTCCTTGCGGCTATCAAAGCGGCGCTTCTGCTCTTCGCGGGTGACCGAGAACCAGTATTTGTACAGGCGGATACCCGAACGCGTCAGCATGCGTTCGTACTCGGGCGTCTGGCGCATGAACTCAAGATATTCGCTGGGCGAACAGAAGCCCATCACACGTTCCACACCCGCGCGGTTGTACCACGAGCGGTCATAGAAGACCATTTCGCCCTCGGTCGGCAGTTGGCTGATATAGCGCTGATAGAACCACTGGCCGCGCTCTTCGTCGGTCGGCTTGTTCAGCGCGACAACGCGGGCTTCGCGGGGGTTGAGATGCTCCATGAAGCGCTTGATCGTGCCACCCTTGCCGGCCGCGTCACGACCTTCGAACAGAAGCACGAATTTCTGACCCGTTTCACCAACCCAACGCTGCACCTTCAAAAGCTCGGCTTGCAGGCGTGCTTTTTCGGCTTCGTATTCCTTACGACCAAGCTTCTTGTCATAGGGATATTTTCCGTTTTCAAAGGTCTCGCGGATCTGATCTGCACTGACTTTCGGGAACGGTTTCGGCTCGGGCGTGGCGTTGGCGTCCGGTTTCGGAACTGCCTTTGCCGCAGTTTTCGGCGCACTATTACGGGTCTGGGTCGCACTCATTCGCATCTCTCCTTGATTGTTCGGTTTGCCTCTAACAAACCCGATCAGATCGCGCCTTGATCCGCATCAAGAAATTCATAGTTGTTCAGACATTTCCCGCAAGACGGGCAACAAATAAGGCCCACCAACTGGTGGGCCTTATTTGTATGTCTCAGAAAGGCTTGTCCGTGCGCAATGTTACATGCGCCGTCCCTCGCACCGGCGTAGACCACTTCAACTGGGCTAATTCCGCGCTACTGCCTTGGTTCACCAACACGTGTGGGTTGTCCCAGATCTGATTGCCAGAGCTGTCGCGCAAATCACCCTCGATCACCACAGAGGAGACCGTTCGCGCATTGCCTCCAAACGGAAAGAAGCTCGAACCATCCAAGGTCCAGGTATCGGCTTCCGTGTTTTGATTGAATTCAAGGGTCACAGGCGAAATCGTGCGCTGATCCACCCCGACAAAGGCGTTGTTCTGGAAGGTCACGTCGCGCATGCTCCATCCGTTTAGCGTCCCGTGGGTCGTCGACACGTTTTCGACCCGATCAATACGTCCGTTCAACGACCGGAAGGTGTTGTTGCTGACATGTAGACCCGAAAGGTAGTGCCCGGTTCCAAACGGCTTGATCATGATCCATGTAAACCACGAAGCAACGTCGTTGGCGGTGAAGATGTTGTCGGTGATCGTCATCCCGCCAAATGCGTATTCGGTCCCAAAATCAGGCTGAGAATCGTGTTCGTTGTTCCACTCGATCATGCAGTTGTCGATGTAATTACCCGTCAGAACAGTCTTGTTGTTCTCAAGAGTAAACACAATGCCGGCCACGCGCGGGCCATCGGTCACTTCATCCCCTTGATACAGGTGATTGCCCTGAATGATATGGCCAGAACCATACAGCACCATCGACGTCCCCATACGTTGGAACTGCGTGTCCCGAATTTTGGAATCATTGGCGTTTACATTCACGGCGACCGACACGCGATCTGTCGCGGGCAAGCTTTGCTCGGCCGAAATGAACTGGCAGCGATCCACCTGAAGCCCCTGACACGCCCGCCCGATCGAGCTGATCCCGTGGTTCTTGGGCTTGATGAAATGACAATCCTGAACGACCATGTTCTCGCCATTGCGCGCCAGCATGATCGCCGATGCATGCTTGTTACACTGGAATTCGATCTCGATCAGGTTCAGGCGTCGCAGTTCAGCAAATCCCCCGAAATCCAGCACGTATTTGTGGCGGGTGAAGGTGTAAGTCTGGTTGGGATCTGCCCCCCAAAGTGGGCGGCTCAGTTCAAGTTCTTGGGCACTGACATCCACCGACTTCACATAGACCTCGCGCCCGACGCCATTGCCCGTGACAATCGAGCCCGGCTGAATGGCCGAGATGCCCGGAACATTGGTTAGCTTCATCGGATTGGCAGGGGTGTATTGCGCCGCTGAGGTTGTTACCTCATCATCCCAAGCAGCGCCCCCGATGACATAGAACTGGCCGTTGCGGATCGCACGACGGATTAGGAACGTATCCGCAGTCGCATACGCCGCCTGCATGTCGATGGGCTCGGTCACATCGATACGGCGACCTCCCATATCTAGAACCTTGTGGTCGGCATAGTGCAGCAGCGCCTGAAACGCCTTGCGGAAGCCCAGAAGCTCGCTGCCGAACGCGTCAATATAGTTGGGCAAGTCGAAGCTGCGGGTCATCGACAGATAGACATCGTCATCCATGGTCACGGTACCTTCAAAGCGAATGTCCGTGTGCAGGGTCAAGTTCGCGCCGATATGAAAAACCCCTTCAGGCACCAGCAGGGTCCGTCCGCCGGCAGCCGCATCGGCGGCCTCGTACGCGGCGCGGTCATCGGTTACACCATCCCCGACGGCCCCGAAGTCGCGCACATCCACCCAGTCCATCATGTCGCGCAGATAGGCACCCGTGACGTCCTCAATGATAATGTCGTCAACGCGCACGGCGGCCCCGTTCGACCCAGTCAGGTCCAACCCGATATGGGCATAGGCCACGTCTTCGCCCCAAACCATATCGACGCTCGACCGGCTACCCGATCCGATGATGGCCGAGATCTCGACCACCTCGCCATATGACGTCAAAGCCACCTCGGGCCCGGTTTCAACATATCCGGTGGCATGACCGCCACCCGACAGGCTGGGACGCGTCGCGATACGAACGGATGGCAGCGGACCCGAGATCGCCTTCACGCGGGCACGCACCCGCAGATAGCAGCCTTGTTCGAAGGGTGTCTGGCCCATATAGCGCAGCGTTTGCGTATTCTGGTCCTTGAACAGCTCCAGACAGCCGTCGAAATCCTGATCCGCCGGAACGATCGCCGCATTGCCCGCCCCGTCATAAGTCAGGCTGCCGGGGGTGCCATCCTCGCTTGACCAAACATCCAGCCCATCCTCAAATTCAGGCGGCATGAACACCACCCCTTCGGTAATCGCCTTGTTCATCAGGTTCCCTTTCCGGTCGATATCCACGCAAAGCCCCGCGCAGACGCGTTGGGGCGCGCAGGACGGGGCGAGAAACGTCAAAAGGTGTAAGCGGCGGGGGGTTAACGGGCGTTAAGACGGGCGTGCGTTGCGCGGGGGATCGGAACGAAAAACGGCGCCCGAGAGTTCGGACGCCGCTTATCAATTCAATGGGTTAGCAGGCTTATTTCACCAATTCCCCAGCCAGCGCCTTGTCGATCAGGGCCGCCGTTTCCTCGGCCCCATAGAGGGCTGCGAAGCCTCCGAAACGCGGACCTTGGCTGGCGCCCAGAAGCACTTCGTAAAGCGCCTTGAACCAGTCGCGCAAGTTTTCAAACCCGTGCAGCTTGCCCAGCGCGAAGACCACCGATTGCAGAAACTCGTCCGAGTGGAAATCGACCGCGGGCAGCGGATCGTCGTTCCCCATCATCTCGTTCTTGCGGGCAATCGCGTCCAGCGCCACGTCGCCATCGCGCAGCGCTTTCGCTAGCTCTTCCAGCGCGCCACGCTCTTGATCGGTGGGCAGGCGGAAAACTTTCGCAGGTTCTACGAAGTCCTCGTAATACTTCACCGCATAGCCCGCCGCAGCATCCAGATCCGGATGTGTCTCAGGCGTCGCGTCCGGCGCATAGCGCTGAATGAAGCCCCACAGCTGCGCCTTGTCGTGGGCCGAGGCCACAGACGCCAGATTCAGCAGCATCGAGAACGGAACGACCATGTTCGACACCGGCACATCGCCGCCGTGGATGTGCCAGACCGGGTTGTTCAACTGCTGCTTCAGGTCCTG
>CALJDH010000159.1 GCA_938023895.1 uncultured Aliiroseovarius sp. | reverse complement strand
GATGGTTGAGGCCAGAACCGGCAAGGTGATGTGCCAGAAATAGTCCACGACCTTGCCCCACAGCGACAGCTCTTCCCAGTTGTCGGATGTCAGGCCACGCAGCGGGAACCACTGCAGATACGACCCGCCTGCGAACAGCACCAGCAGAAGGATCGCGAACAGAAAGCCCGGAATGGCATAGGCCACGATGATCATGCCCGAGGTCCAGGTGTCGAATTTTGACCCATCGCGCACCGCTTTCTGAATGCCCAGCGGGATCGAGATCATATAGGCAATCACCGTCGACCAAAGACCCAGCGTGATCGACACGGGCATCTTCTCGGCCACCAGTTCAAAGACGCCAATAGAGCGGAAGTAGCTCTCGCCGAAATCCAACCGCATATAGTTCCAGATCATCGTGAAGAAGCGCTCAAGCGGGGGCTTGTCGAAGCCGAATTCTTTCTCCAGCTCGGCAATGAACTCGGCAGGCAGACCACGCGCGCCCAAATAGCCTTCGTCACCGCTGCTGGCAGCTTCGATCCCGGCGTCCCCGCCGCCCGATATGGTTTCGAACACATCTCCGCCGCCTTCCATCTGGGCGATGATCTGTTCGATCGGTCCTCCGGGCACGAATTGCGTCAGCGTGAAATTGATCACCATGATCCCGAACAGCGTCGGGATGATCAAAAGCAGTCTTCGCAGGATATAGGCGCCCATATGCGGTCCTTGGTTTTGTGCTCGTTATGCGAGGTGGGTTATTTCAACACGCCCGCCGCTTCCAATTTGGCGGCTTTGTCCGCGTCGTACCACCAGAAGGACAGTTCGCCCAGAGCCAGCGGCGGCAGATTTTCCGGGTAGCCGAAGATGTCATAGAACGCCACTGTGTGCTTGTTCTTGTACCATTGCGGAATGGTGAAGCCGATATGGCGCAGCACGCGGTCCAGTGCGTTGGTCGAGGTGCGCAGCTGATCCAGCGTTTCCGACTGCGCCACGATGGGCAGAAGCGCGTCCACCGCAGGATCGCGCAGGCGCATCAGGTTGCGCGAGCTATCATCGGCGGTTTTTGAATGGAACCACTGCTCCAGCCCTGTGCCCGGCTCAAACCCCATGCCAATCGAATGGGTCACAAGGTCGAAATCGCCCGAGCGGGTGCGCTCGATATATTGCGGGATGTCCACACGGTCGAGCTTTGCATCCACGCCCAGCTGTTTCAGGTTCTCGACGATGGGATTGATCACGCGGTCAAAGGCGGGGCTGTAGGTGACGAAGGTTGCGGACATGCGCTGACCGTCTTTTTCAAGGAAGCCGCTCGATCCGATCTCCCACCCCGCGTCTTCCAGCAGTTTGTTGGCCTGTCGATAGAATTTGCGCGAGGGGCGGTTTTCGTCGGCGTCGTGGACCGGCGGCATGACGGCATCGGCGGTCAGGATGGTTTCGGGCAGCAAGCCTTGATCTACCAGTGGCTGAAGGATCTCGACCTCACCCGCGCTGGGAGCACCCTTGGCCCCCAGATCAATGCCCGGCCAGAAGCTGTCGACACGGCTGTAGAGCCCGCGGAACAGCGCCTCGTTCGACCATTCGAAATTGAACATCAGCCCGAACGCGTCACGCACGTTGGGATCCTGCCAGACACCTTTGTCCAGATTGAAGATGAAGCTTTGCGCGGTTCCGACCGATCCATCGGGGAACTTGGCTTTGATTGCATAGCCGTTGCGCAGGTTCGGGAAGTCATAATCCTCGGCCCAGATTTGCGACGAGTTTTCGGTGCGGAACGTGTAGGTGCCCGCCTTGAAGCCCTCCATCGCGGCGGTGCCGTCTGCGAAATAGATCGCCGTGATCTCGTCAAAGTTATTCTGCCCGACCGACAGCGGGTGATCTGCGCCCCAATAGTTTGGGTCGCGCACATAGGTCACGTGGCGGCCATAGTCGAAGCTGCCCAGCTTATAGGCGCCGGTGGCCATGAATGGCGCGTCCGAGCGGTCGTCCACGCGTGCGCCGGTTTCTTCGAACCACGCTTTCGACAGGGCCATACTGCTGCCTGCAAAGCTGATCCGGTCGCGTTTCGGGGCATCCTCGGTGAAGGTGTACTTGACCTGCAGCGGGCCGGTGACTTCGACGCCTGCAACGATCTCGGTGATGATCGCGCGATATTCGGCGATGCCTTGCTCGACAAACAGGTTGTGGCTGAAGGCGATGTCCTCGGCCGTCATCTTGGTGCCGTCCCAGAAGGTCACATCGTCGCGCAGGTTGAAGATGACCCAAGACAGATCGTCCGGATACTCCATCGTGGTGCACAGGAAGCAGTAGGACCCATAGGGGTCGTCGGCGGTCGAGGTCAGGATGCTTTCATACCCGATTGTCGCCATCGAGGCTGTTGTACCCTTGCGGGTGAACTGGTTGAAGCTGTCAAACGTGCCCTGCGCCCAGATCGAAATCTCGCCACCCTTCGGGGCGTTGGGGTTCACGTAGTCCAGATGTTTGAAATCCGGACCGTATTTCAGCTCGCCAAAATTGGAGTAACCGTGGCTGATCGTGGTCTCGGCCTTGGCGGCCAAAGGTGCCAGCGCCAGCAAGGCCCCCGCGGCCAGTCCGAACCCAAGTGTCAGGGCGCGGGTGTCGGGTCGGGTCATGGTCTTGGTCTGTGCGTCGCGCATGGCGGCACCTCCGTTCATCAGCGGAATGCGTTGATCCGAGTAAAGAGCGCTGCCCGATAACATTCAAGGCGCGAATTGGTGAACTGGGTGTTAATCCGCCGTACGCCGCTCGAAAGCGCGCAACGAAAAAGGCCGCCCGGAACCGGACGGCCTTTCAAATTCTTCATCGAAGGAGCGCTTAGCCGCCGATGGTGGCTAGATACGCAACCAGGTTGGCGCGATCTTTGTCTTTCTTCAGACCCGAGAAGGTCATCTTGTTGCCCGGAGCAAAAGCTTTCGGGTTGGCCAGCCATGCGTCCAGAGCTTCGACGGTCCAGGCGTCGGCGTTCATGCCGGCCAGAACGTCCGAGTAGCCGAAGCCAGCAACGCCAGCGATCGGGCGGTCAACCAGACCGTACAGGTGCGGGCCGGTGCCGTTGGCGCCGTCTTCCAGTTTGTGGCAGGCTTTACACTTGCCCCAGACCTTTTCGCCTTTGGCGGGGTCAGCTGCTGCAACCAGATCTGCAAAGGGAACGGCTTCTTCCTCTTCCGCGGGGGCAGCGTCGCCGCTTTCAACTGCGATGACATAGCCAGTGGCAGCTGCGTGTGCTTCGTCGCCATGGCCTGCGCCGTGGCCACCGCCGCTGGTGTTGTACAGGGCGCTGCCGGCCCAGTTGCCCAGCAGAAGTACCAAGAGCGTGCCAATCACAGCGGCGCTCGCTTTCGTAAAGGTCATTGTGTCGAACATGTCGCGTTCCGTCTCATCCAAAGTTAGAAGCCTTCTAGCCGCTTCCCTTGTGTCTTTTCAAGCGATATGACGCGCAACTTATAGTCCTTTAACGCTAACCCGCAGGGAGGGTCCGCAAAATGACCAGCCGAATCGCCTTTCAGGGAGAGCCAGGCGCCTATTCCCACGAGGCATGCCAGGCCGCCAGACCGTATATGGAAGCCATGCCCTGCGAATCCTTTGACGAGGTCATCGCGGCCGTGCGCTCGGGGCAGGCGGATCAGGCGATGTTGCCGATCGAGAACACGACCTATGGCCGGGTTGCGGATATTCACCGTCTTTTGCCAGAAAGCGGGCTGCACATTCTGGACGAGGCTTTCGTGCGGGTTCGGATCAGCCTGATGGGTTTGCCGGGCGCCAAGATCGACGACATCAAGTTGGTGCGCGCGCATCCCGTGTTGCTGCCGCAATCGGCAAACTTCCTGAAGATGCACGGCATGCGCGGTGTTGGGGCTGCAGACAGTGCAGGCGCGGCTGCGCATCTGGCAAAGACCAAATCGCCGGGTGAAGGTGTGCTTGCCTCAGCGCTGGCAGCCGAGATCTATGGGCTCGATCTGTTGGCCGAGGATGTCGAGGATCACGGCCACAACACCACCCGCTTTGTCATCATGGGCCGCGAACCCAATCTGGAGCGGCGCGGTGAACACGGCATGATCACCACCTTCGTCTTCGAAGTGCGCAACATCCCTGCCGCGCTCTATAAGGCGATGGGCGGGTTTGCCACCAACGGCGTGAACATGACTAAGCTGGAAAGCTATATGGTGGACGGGTCGTTCAACGCGACACGGTTCTACGCGGATATCGACGGTCACCCAGAGGATCGGAGCGTCCAGCTGGCCCTTGAAGAGCTGGCCTATTTCACCTCGACGCTGGACATTCTTGGGGTCTATCCCCGCGATCCCGCCCGCGACTAAGTGAATGCGCTGGGCGCGGTCAGGCCTTGTACCGCGCCTCGATCGTGGCAGCGTATTCCGAAACGCGTTTGCGGAAGCGGCGCAGCATCGTTGTGCGCGCCAGCTTCAAAGACTGGATCAACAGCCGGGCCGGAATGGTCTTGGGGCGCATGTCGACGCTTAGATTCATGCGTGTCCGGGTGCGTGACAGGGCCATCAGCTCTACTTCCACATCCGCGGTCATGCCCGAGATCTTCGACCAGATCCGAAGATGGCTGGGGCGATCAAACTGTTCAAGGTTGATGTCGGCAACCCGCTGACGGCCACGATGGGCAAATTTTGCCTGCCAGCTCATGCCCTGTCCGGGCTGGGTCAGCGTATCGACGCGGCGCACCTCGGCCCCGCGGCGCAATGCGGCAAGTTCGAAGCTTTCGAAATCGGTGACGGCGTCGAATACCTGATCAATTGTGGCCTCGATGTCTTCGTGGGTCTTGATTTTCATCAAATGCTCCTGCCGTTCGCGTCGACGGTGAAAATGAAGTTAGTCCAAGCGATCCGCAAGCCAGTTCTGCATCAAAAAATGCGCAATTGCACCTTTTCTGGCGGGTTTGATCGTGGGATTGCGACCGGCAAAGATGTCCAGCATGTCCTCGCGCGTGATCCAAAGGGCATCGGCCAGTTCCGCCGGATCCAACTTGATCTCGGTGGTTGTCGCATGCCCCCAGGTGCCGACCATCAATGATGACGGGTAGGGCCAGGGCTGAGACGCCAGATAGCCAACCGGCCCAACGCGAACGCCTGATTCCTCGTAGACCTCGCGCCGTGTGGCCGCTTCAATGGTCTCGCCGGGTTCGACGAATCCTGCCAGCAGGGAATACATGTCCTCGGGCCAGCCGATTCCCCGCCCCACCAGAACCGAGTTGCCGTGTGTGATCAGCATGATCACCACCGGATCGGTCCGGGGAAAATGCGAGCGCCCGCAATCCCCGCAATCCCGTTGCCAGCCAGCCATTGCAACATCTGTCTTCGTGCCGCAATTGGCGCAGAACCCGTGGATGCGGTGCCATTCCAAGATCGAGCGCGCGGTGGCCGAGACCTCGGCCTCGTCCGGGGTCAGGCCCGCCATCGTCGCGCGCAGCTCGGCAAAGCCAAAGTCCGCGGGCAGATCGGGGTGGCGCTGGATGCTGCGATCCACGAACTGCGTGGCGTCCGGCAGGTCGTCCTCGGGCTCCCACCGGGATACGTCCAGTGCGAACAGCGGCACATCGTTCTGAAGGCCAAGATAAACGCGCGGGGCGGCTTCGAAATCGGCAGGCAGCGTGGCTTGGGTCAGATAGGCCAGATCCCAGCCATCGCCCTCGGGCTTCAGCAGGATTTTCCCGCGCCACAGGGGCAACAGGTGCGCAGTCTGCGCCAATGCGGCGAGCTTTTCCGGGTTTCCACGGCTTTCGGCATCCCGGTTTAGATTGCCTGCTGCAAATGTGACCTGCTCGGCGATTTTCATGGGGCGGTCCTACGTTTGTTCATTGCCGCGCACGCTATCAGAGCCCACCCGGCTGTCCAATTTTGAATCTTGCCGTTATCGGGTCATTAAATTGACATTATGCAACATTAGCGAGAATTGGAGCGACCTAAACACCCAAGGGGTGAGTGTGAAAAGTGGCCGAGGGAAAGAAATGGTAAGGGGATGAGGCATTTCGTTCAGAATCCAGTTGCGGATCAAGGGGTTCGCGTGCGCCTGCGGATCCTGGCCACAACCGATTTGCACATGAATATCCTGCCCTATGACTATCACGCGGACCGGTCTGTCAGCGGGTGGGGGCTATCACGGACGGCGCAGCTGATCGACGCGGCGCGCGGGGAAGCGGCCAATGTGATCTTGGTGGATAACGGGGATTGCCTGTATGGCTCGGCGCTGGGCGAGCGCCTGCCCGATGTGGGCAGCGATCCAGTGCATCCCATGATCCGCGCGATGAACCACCTGAACTATGATGCCATGAACCTGGGCAATCATGATTTCGATCAGGGGCGCGACGCGGTCTTGCGGTCCATTCGCGGGGCGGATTTCCCTGTGCTAACGGCGAATGCGGACTTGCCTAAAGACGCGGGAATTGCGCCCTATGTCTTGCTGCGGCGGCAGGTGGAAGACGATCTCGGTGGGGTGCAGGTGTTGACCATCGGCGTGATCGGTTTCCTGCCGCCGAACTCATTGCATCAGGCGCAGATCGACACGCGTGATATTCTGGACACCGCCCGTCGCTATGTACCTCAGATGAAGGCGGAAGGCGCAGATGTGATCATCGCGTTGGCCCATAGTGGGTTGGGGGACACAGCGCACAGTGCGGATATGGAGAACGTGCTTCATCCGCTCTCGACCATTCCGGGGATCGACGCGCTGGTTGGCGGGCATACGCATCAGGTGTTCCCTGCCGAAGGCGCCGAGGATGACGGCTTTCTGAACGGCATTCCCACGGTTATGCCGGGGTTCTGGGGGTCTCATCTGGGGGTGATTGACCTGTCGGTGACCCGTCTTGATGGGCAGTGGAGTGTGTGTAGCGGCGCGGCCAGCCTGCGCGCGGTGTCGGACGATCCCTGTTGCGAGGCTCCTGAAAATAACACCATTGAGGCGCTGTTTTCGGATCTGCACAACAGCACCCGCGCGGCGATGCAGGCGCGGGTTGGGGAAACGGTGCGCCCGCTGAATAACTATTTCACGCTGGTGGGGGCAGACAGCGCCACGCGGTTGGTACAGCATGCCATGTTGGACCACGCTCGTTTGTGCAAAGACGCGCTGGGCCTGCCCGATCTGCCGCTACTGGCCGCCAGTGCGGCCTTCAAGTCCGGGGGTTTTGGCGGGCCGGACTATTATACGGCCCTTGGTGCGGGAACGCTGACGCAGCGGTCTTTGGCTGACCTTTATATGTTCCCCAACAGTTTTGCGCTGGTAAAGGTGACGGGTGCGTTCCTGCGCGATTGGCTTGAGCGGTCCTGCAGCATCTTCAATCAGGTTCTGCCGGGACAGACAGCGGTGCAGCTGAAAGATGACGGCGTGCCGGGGTATATTCACGAGAGCATTCTGGGGCTGACCTATCAGGTTGATCTGACCCAGCCGTCGCGGTTTTCGCCTGCTGGGGCTCTGCGTTCGGCCACCGCGGGGCGCAGCAGGGCGCTGTGTCACGAGGGACGTCCAGTGCGGGATGAGGACCAGTTCCTGCTGGCCACGACGGATTATCGCGTGTTGGGCGGGGGGAATTATCCTCTGCCCGCGGCTGAGGACGTTCTTCCAGTCGTCCCGGTCGAGATTCGCGAGCTGTTGACGGATTATGTTGCCAATCAGGATTGTCTCGCGGTCGAAGCGTCTCCGATCTGGCAGTTTGTGCCCGTCGACGGTGCATCTGTCTGGTTTCGATCCTCGCCACAAGGGCGCGAGGTTGTCCAAGAGTATCCGTGGCTTCGTCTGAACGAACTGACCGCATGTGATGCGCGTGGATTTACCTGCTACGAGCTACCGCTCTGAGGCTTGCATCCCTCAGCGCAGCCTCATATATGGAAGGCGAGAGGTTGGCGCGGGTAGGCGCCTCGCCAATCTGGTCAGGTCCGGAAGGAAGCAGCCACAACGAGCCCCGTCTGGGTCGTGTTCAGCCTCTCACCTAGTTTCAAATCCCC
>CALJDH010000158.1 GCA_938023895.1 uncultured Aliiroseovarius sp. | reverse complement strand
CCGCTCGCATTATCTGACTTTGCAGTTCGCCATCCCCGACGCCCCCCGCGCGGACGAGATTGTCGTGGTGCTGGGCGCGGCGACCACTGGGCGTCCGCATCACCGCATTGGCGACCGTTATCAGGACCTGAAGGATCTGGGCCATGACCTGGACAACCCGGCCGCGGTCTGATCACGCCACCCTGTCCGCGATCTCCGCTGGGCAGGGGGCGACCATCCTGTTCATCCACGGCGTCGGCCTCAGGGCCGAGGCGTGGGGGGCACAGCTGGACGCGCTATCGCCGCACTATCGCGTGGTGGCGGTGGACATGCCGGGGCATGGGGGAAGCGCTCTGCCCTCGGGCAAACTGGGTCTGGTCGACTACACTGACGCCATCGCCACCGGGATTGACGGCCCGGTGATGGTGGTCGGGCATTCCATGGGCGCAATGATCGCGTTGGACATGGCGATCCGGTATCCGGAAAAAGTGCGCGGAGTGGTCGCCTTGAACGCCATTTTCCGGCGCCGCCCTGATGCTGCCGAGGCGGTGCAAGCCCGTGCCGCCAGCCTGGACGGGGTCAGCATGGCCGATCCCCATGGCACGTTGGAGCGGTGGTTTGGCACGGATGCCTCGCCCGAACGCGATGCCTGCCACGGGTGGCTGACCGAGGTGAACCCGGCGGCGTACAAATCCGCCTACACCATCTTCGCGCATCAGGACGGACCGGATACGGACGCCCTGACCACCCTGCCCCGCCCTGCCCTGTTCATGACCGGCGCGGACGAGCCCAATTCGACCCCAGCCATGTCGCAAGCCATGGCCGCGTTGGCCCCGCAGGGCCGCGCACAGATCGCCGAGAGCGCCGCGCACATGATGCCGATGACCCACGCCGCTGACGTCAACGCGGCCCTTCTGGACTTCGCAAAGGAGATTTGGCCGTGACCGAATTTGATCCCCGCGCCCTGCGCCAAGCCTTTGGCCGCTTCATGACTGGCGTCACCGTGGTCACGACCCGCACGCCCGATGGCACGCCCTATGGCTTCACCGCGAACTCGTTTTCATCCGTGTCGATGGATCCGCCCCTTTTGTTGGTCTGCCCCGGTAAGTTCCTGTCGTCGTTTGACGCCTTCGCCGGCTGCACGCATTTCGCTGTGAACATTCTGGCCGAGGGGCAAGAAGACGTGTCCAACACCTTCGCCAGCTTCAAGGGCGATCGGTTTGCCCAAGTCAGCCACCGCGAAGACGCCAATGGCATCCCCCTGATCGACGGCGCGATTGCGCAGTTCTCGTGCTCCACATGGAACTCCATGCCCGCAGGCGACCACCAGATCCTGATCGGGCAGGTGACAGATTTCGCCCAGTCCGAAGGCCGCGGCCTTGGCTATGCGGGCGGGCAATATTTCAGCCTTGGGCTGGAGCGCGCCGCGTTGGAGCAAACCGACGGACGCGCGATCTGCGGAGCGATTATCTCGGTCGGGGACGCGGTGCTTCTGGAACAGACGCCCGACGGGTTCCGCCTGCCACAGATCGAACGCTCGGATCGCGGACAGTTACGGCAAGACTTGCAGGACGATCTGGCCGCACGCGGGATATCGGCGCGGCTGGGGCCAGCCTATTCCGTCTATGACGACGCAAGCCGTGGCCAGCATTTCGCCTATTTCCTTGGTAGCAGCGATGACCTGCAAGTGGACGCGCCTCTTATGGCCGTTCCCGTCGCCGACCTGCCGACCCTCAGTTACACCACGCCCGCCATCGCCGACATGATGGCGCGCTACGCCCTTGAATTCCGCACCCGCAGCTTTGGCCTTTATCTGGGCGACGCAAAGCGCGGCGATGTGCATGCTCTGTCAGAAAGGACCTGATCCATGGAATTTTCGCTGTTCGCCCATATGGAGCGCATCACCCCCGACCAGTCGCACGCGCAGCTGAATGACGAGTTCATCGAACTGTGCAAGATGGCCGACGACGCCAAGATGCGGGCGGTCTGGACCGGGGAACATCACGGGATGGATTTCACCATCGCGCCGAACCCGTTTCTGACGCTGGTCAATCTGGCCCACCACACCAAGCATGTGCGTCTTGGCACCGGCACCGTTATTGCCCCCTTCTGGCATCCGATCAAGCTGGCGGGCGAGGCCGCGTCGGCCGATCTGATGACCGGCGGGCGGATCGAGCTGGGCATCGCACGCGGTGCGTATTCCTATGAATACGAACGCCTGATGCCGGGTCTGGACGCGTGGGAGGCCGGGCAGCGGATGCGCGAGATGGCCCCGCTGGTTCCGCAGCTGTGGAAAGGCGATTGCGCCCATGAAGGCGAGTTCTTCCAGTTCCCCGCCACGACCTCGGCCCCGAAGCCCCTGCAGGAAGACGGCCCGCCGATCTGGATCGCTGCACGTGACCCCAACAGCCACGAATTCGGCGTGCACAATGGCTTCAACATTCAGGTCACCCCGCTGTGGCAGGGGATTGAGGAGATCGAAAGCCTGATGGATCGCTTCAACGCAGCCTGTGACGGCTATGACGGCAAGCGCCCGAAAATCATGCTGCTGCATCACACCTATGTGGGCAAAGACGCGGCGGATGTGGATCAGGCGGCGAAAGAGCTGTCGCGCTTCTATTGCTATTTCGGCGCGTGGTTCCA
>CALJDH010000157.1 GCA_938023895.1 uncultured Aliiroseovarius sp. | reverse complement strand
TACCGGAGGTCTGGTTGCCGTGATGGTTCTGGCCGCGATCGGAGTGCAGAATGGGCAGTTGACCGTCGGCGATTTTGTCATGGTCAACGCCTATATGATCCAGATCACCATGCCGCTGAACTTCCTTGGCACTGTCTATCGCGAGATCCGGCAGTCTCTGGTCGATATGAGCGAGATGTTCGACCTACTGGAACAACCCGCAGACGTGACCGACAAGCCCGATGCATCCGAGATTGCCGTGACCGGCGGGGCGCTGTCCTTCAAGGATGTGCATTTCGGCTATGACGCCGCGCGGCCCATTCTGAAGGGCGTTTCGCTGGATGTCGGCGCGGGAAAAACCGTGGCCATCGTTGGTCCGTCCGGATCGGGGAAATCGACCATCGGGCGGCTTCTGTTCCGTTTCTATGACGTGAACGGCGGGGGCCTGTCCATCGACGGGCAGGATGTACGCGACGTGACGCAAGACAGCCTGCATGCGCAGATCGGTGTGGTGCCGCAGGACACGGTCCTGTTCAACGACACGGTGCTGTACAACATCGCCTATGGCCGCCCCGAGGCATCGCGGTCGGAAATCGAGGCTGCCGCGAAGGCGGCCAAGATCCACGACTTCATTATGGAACTGCCCGAGGGCTATGAGACGCAAGTGGGCGAACGCGGGTTGAAACTGTCGGGTGGCGAGAAGCAGCGTGTGGGCATTGCGCGGACGCTTCTGAAGAACCCGCCGATCCTGCTGCTGGACGAGGCAACCTCGGCTTTGGACACCCAGACCGAGCGCGATATTCAGGACAGCCTGCGCGAAATGGGGCAGGGGCGCACGGTGATCACCATTGCGCACCGCCTGTCGACCATCGTGGATGCAGACGAGATCGTGGTGTTGGAAGCTGGCGTCATTGTCGAGCAAGGCACACATGACGAGCTTCTGGAACAGGGCGGACGGTATGCTGCGATGTGGGCGCGTCAGGCCAGCGAGGAAGAGCCCGAGGCATTGGCGGGCTAGGCCACACAAGACATCCCGAAACGAAAAAGGCGCGGATCCCTCCGCGCCTTTCTTTATTCTGCGGCGGCTTTGCCGCTGCCGGGTTTGACCGGGTTGGGGTCCGGTTCGGGCTGCAATGCCTCGGCGGTGGCTGGAGGTGGGGTCTCGGTGACCTCAGGCTCAGGTTTGTCCTCAGCAGGGGCCGGTTCATCGTCCACCCATTGCAGTTCGTGCAGTTCCTGCTTCTTTGCAGCCTTCTCAAGCACTCGGTCGCGGGCAATCTGGCCCGAGCTATGGGCAAGGCTTTCCAGAACCGTGAACGACCGATAGGCACCAGCCGAGACCCAGACCCGCAGGGCCAGCATCGACGGGGTGAAGACCAGCGTCAGCACCGTTGCGATACCAAGGCCAAAGACCACTGCGGTCGCCAGCTGTTTCCACCACAGCGCGGTCGGGCTGTCGATCGAGTAGCCGCCGCCGAAAAAGTCCAGTGACAGGCCGAACATCATCGGGGCCAGACCAGCCATCGTGGTGATGGTGGTCAGCAGAACGGGGCGAATTCGCGCTTCGGCGGTGCGGGTGATCGCCTCAATCCGGGGCATGTGGCTGGCATAGTCCTGATAGGTGTCGATCAAGACGATGTTGTTGTTCACCACGATCCCCGCCAAGGCGACGATCCCGGTGCCGGTCATGATGATCGAGAACGGTTGCTGCATCACCATCATCCCGATCAAGACGCCTGTGGTGGACAGAACCACCGCCAGCAGCACCAGAATCGAGTTATAGACGCTGTTGAATTGCGCCAGGAGGATGATGAACATCAGCCCCAATGCACCGATGAAGGCCTGCCCAAGGAAGGCTTGGCTTTCGGCCTCATCCTCTTGGTCGCCGGTCCATTCATAGCTGATGCCTTCAGGCAGGCCGGTGGAGTCGATCCAATCGGTCAGCGTGGCGATACGCTCGGCCGGTGTGACGGGGGTGCGGGTCAGATCAGGTGTCTCCTCCATGATCTGCGCCGCGTCCTCGAGCGGGACGATTTGATCGAAGCCACTATCATCGGTCAGACGCACAAGATCACTGACCACCGCAGCTTTAATGTCGTAGTAGCGGCTTTGATCCACGCGGTCGATTTGCGCGAAACTGGGCACCGGCGTACGGGTGACGAAGTTGGACAGCGGAACCAGCCCGCCCGGCGTGCGCAGACGTAACGTGTCCAGAGTGGACAGCACGCGGTCTTCTTCCGGCAGGCGGACGCGGATCTCGATTTCCTCGTCCGAGCTGTCGACCCGCATCGTGTCCAACAGGATCCCGTTGGTGATCAACTGCACCATGCCGCCCACAGTGGCGACGTTGGTGCCAAAGCGCCCGGCTTCGGCCACGTCGACCTGTAGCTGCCAGTCGATGCCGGGTAGGGGCAAGGTGTCTTCGATGGCGTTCAGACCGGGCGTGCTTTCGAATTGCGCCACTGCGACTTCAGTTGCGGCCTGCAGGATTTCCCAATTGTCGCCCTTTAGGCGCAGATGCACGGGCTTGGCCGA
>CALJDH010000156.1 GCA_938023895.1 uncultured Aliiroseovarius sp. | reverse complement strand
CCCCTTAGGAGGGGGCTGCTCTATCCAGTTGAGCCACGGGGCCGTTTGCGCAGGAAATAGGCAAGCGGGTCGGGCTTGTCTAGCGGCGTTTCAGGGTCTCGCCTGCTTCGATCTTGGGCGTAAGCTCGATCCGTTCGCCGCCACCGGTGTCACCGGCCTCGGTGCTGCGGTCGGCGATGATTTGCGCCGCTGCGCGGCCGATTTCTTTACGGCAGGCGTCCATTGTGGCCAGTTGGCGCGGCAGGCCGTCCAGTAGCTCGACCCCGTTGAAGCCCGCAAGACCGATCTGGCCGGGCACGTTGATGCCTTTGTCCAGACAGTACAGCAGCCCGCCCGCGCCGATCATGTCGTTCGAGTAGTACATGAAATCCAGTTCGGGCGTGCGTTCCAGCATCACCTCGGTCATCTCGCGGCCTTTGGCCAGCGCCGATCCGCCTTCATAGAACTCGCGATCTGCGATCTCGATCCCTTCCTTGGCCAGCACCTCGGTGAAGCCTTCAAAACGCTTCCGGGCGCGGTGGTCCAACGGCATCTTGGTGCCAAGGAAGCCAATATTCTTGTAGCCTGCTTTCAGAATGGCCTGGGCCATCTTACGGCCTGCACGGCGGTGCGAAATCCCAACGCAGGCGTCGATGGCGTCGCCGTCGGTGTCCATGATTTCGACCACCGGAATACCGGCAGCTTTCAGCATGGCTTTCGCCGCTTCAGAATGCTCTAACCCTGCGATAATCACGCCCGAGGGGCGCCATGACAGCATCTCGTACAGCACTTTCTCTTCGCGTTTGGGGTCGTAATTCGTGACGCCCACAACCGGCTGCAGCGGCGTTTCGTCCAGCACTTCGTTGATGCCCATCATGACCTCTGGGAAGACCATGTTCGACAGCGATGGGATGATCACCGCCACTAGGTTCACCCGTTGCGAGGCCAGCGCGCCCGCGATCTTGTTCGGCACGTAACCCAGTTCCTTCGAGGCCTCCAGCACGCGGTCACGGGTTGCCTGGCTGACATCGCCCCGGTTTCGCAACACCCTGCTGACCGTCATTTCGCTGACGCCTGAAGCTTCAGACACGTCACGAAGGGTCAGTGGGCGGCGGTTCGGGG
This sequence comes from uncultured Aliiroseovarius sp., assembly GCA_938023895.1. GTDB lineage: Bacteria > Pseudomonadota > Alphaproteobacteria > Rhodobacterales > Rhodobacteraceae > Aliiroseovarius. The sequence goes on along the minus strand of CALJDH010000156.1, from coordinate 2,043 downwards.
GGGGCTGTCTGTCTGTCACTTAGGCATCCTTGAACATATGGGGGTTGTTGTATGTTAGCGATAGATAGGCGCTTGGCAATGCCCCAATTCCAAAGGGATGTTAGACTAACGGTTCCGCTAACCTTGAGACCAGTGCGTCCTGCACCGGCGGAGTGCCCGCGACCATGCCGCGCAGCTGCGGATGCGGGTTGTTGAAGCGCGCGGATCCCTTGACCTGATCTGTCACGGCGCCGCCGGCCTCTTCGACGATCAGCGCCCCGGCGGCGACGTCCCATTCCCATGTGGGGCGCAAGGTCATCATCGCGTCAAAGCGCCCCTCGCCCACCAAAGATAGGCGATAGGCCAGAGAGCTGCGGAACACGCGCTCGATCGGAGGAACGTCTCTATTCCGCCAGAAACTGGGGTCCAGATTGGGCTTTGCGGCCAGAACCGTGGCACCTTCTATCCGGGTCTTTGGACTGACACTCAGCGCGGCGCCATTCAACGTCGCGCCTTGCCCACGCGCGGCGGCATACAGCTTGCCACGCTCGGGCAGATAGACCACGGCGGCCTCGACAATCCCGTTCCGGGCGATGGCCAGAGAATGCGCCCAAGTGGTTGAGCCCTCGATGAAGGACCGCGTGCCGTCGATCGGGTCGACGATAAACACCTGTTCGGCGTCAAGGCGGGCGGGGTTATCCTCGGTCTCTTCTGACAGCCAGCCATAGTCGGGGCGGGCGCCAGTCAGCTCGTTGCGCAGCATGCGATCCACGGCCAGATCAGCTTCGGTCACGGGACCTTGGCCGCCGGGTTTGTCCCAGCGTTCGGCTGCGCCGTGGAAAAAGCCCGAGGCGATCTTGCCCGCCGCTTCTGCCGCGTCGATCAGAAGTCTCAGATCATCAGTCACCGGCAAGGGTCATCCCTTCGACCAGCAGGCTGGGGATCATACGGCTGAGATGCGGTTCCGCGTCATTGGCCGGGATGATCCGCTTCAGCATGTCGCGCAGATTGCCTGCGATGGTGCATTCGTTGACGGGATAGGCGATCTGCCCGTTCTCGATCCAGAAGCCGGACGCGCCGCGCGAATAGTCGCCCGTGTTCGGGTTGATCGTGGACCCGATCATCGAGGTCACCAAAAGCCCGGTGCCCATCTGCGCGATTAAATCCTCTTTCGTCGATTTCCCCTGTGTTAGGGCCACATTCGAGATTGACGGCGAGGGTGGCGAAGAGGTTCCGCGTGACGCACTGGCGGTGCTTCGCATCCCAAGTTGACGCGCCGTGGCGATGTCCATCGTCCAGCTGGTTAGCTGCCCGTTATCGACGATCTTGCGCATCTGTGTGGGCAGACCTTCCCCGTCAAAAGGACGCGAGCCGGAAATGCGTTTGCGGTGCGGATCCTCGATCAGGTCAATCCCGTCGGGCAGCACCTGTTCGCCCAACGCATCCAGCAGCCACGACGATCCACGCGCAATCATCGCCCCGTTCGAGGCGCTCAGCAGATGACCGATCAATGACGCCGAAATCCGTTCGTCATACAGCACCGGATAGGCGCCCGTGGGGGGCTTCTTCGCGCCCAGACGTTCGACGGCGCGATTGCCCGCCTTGGTTCCAATTTCCTCGGCGCTGGGTAGATCGGCCTGAAAGGTGCGCATTTCGCCAGCATAGTCACGTTCCATCGTCGCGCCTTCGCCGGTGATTGCCACCGTGGAAATGGCCCGGTGAGTACGTCCATATCCGCCAGAAAACCCGTTCGAGCACGCCAGGTGGAACTGATGCCGCCCATAGCCCGCCGACGAGCTGCTGACCTGCGACACGCCTTTGACGGCCAGCGCGGCGGCCTCGGCCTCGAGCGCGTCGCGTTCCAGCGCAGCGGGGTCCGGTTCGGCGCTGGGGTCGGCCATTTCCAAGGCCTCCAAATCCCAGTCCGTCGCCAAATCCGCCGGATCAGCCTGCGCGATATGGGGATCTTCCGGCGCTTCCTTGGCCATCGCCACGGCGCGCTCGGCCATCGCGTTGATCGTTGCCTCGGACACATCCGATGCCGACACACAGGCCTGGCGCTGC
>CALJDH010000155.1 GCA_938023895.1 uncultured Aliiroseovarius sp. | reverse complement strand
ACAAAATCGCCGACGGTCAACTGCCCATTCTGCACTCCGATCGCGGCCAGAACCATCACGGCAACCAGACCTCCGGTAATCAGGAAAGCCTGACCGAAATTCAGGAAGGCCAGCGAGTACGAGGTTTTCAGAGCGGCCTGCTCGTACCCCGCCATCGCGCTGTCATAGCGTTCCGCCTCGCGTTTCTCGGCCCCGAAATACTTGACTGTTTCGAAGTTCAGAAGGCTATCGATGGCTTTCTGGTTGGCGTCTGTGTCCTGATCGTTCATTTCCTTGCGGATACGCACACGCCATTCGGTGACCTTGAAGGTGAACCAAACATAGGCCCAGATCGTGACCACCACGACGGCGAGGTACCACACGTCAAAGGTCACAAACAGGATCAGTGCGATCAGGCCAAGCTCAAGGATCAGCGGACCCATCGAGAAGAGCATGAAGCGCAACAGGAACTCGACCCCTTTCACGCCGCGTTCGATGATGCGGCTGAGCCCCCCCGTCTTGCGCGTGATGTGATAGCGCATGGACAAGCGGTGAATATGGGTGAAGGTCTCGAGCGCCAGTTGTCGCAATGCGCGCTGGCCGACGCGGGCAAAGATAGCATCGCGCAGTTGCTGAAACCCGTTGGTCATCAGACGCGCCATGCCATAGGCCAAGGTCAGACCGACCGCCCCTGCCCCGAGCATATAGGCCGGTGCCGTGCTGTCGCCCGCCAACTCGTTCACCGCCCAGCCATAGAACCACGGCGTTGCTACGGCGACGATCTTGGATAACAGCAAGGCCAGCATCGCCAGCACAACACGGCGTTTAACCCAAGGATGTTCTGCGGGCCAAAGATAGGGAGCGACGCGCCGGATGGTGCGCCAATTGTTGTCTGGAAGCTCGGTCGAAGTGATGCGGCTGGGCGCCATAGCGTCTGTCCTGGCTATTATGAGACTTACGGTCGACGCAAGGTTCAGGCTTGCATCGTTTCAATATTTCATCAATATTTGAACTATGGAACAGAGTCGAGTCCTGAAATCCCTGTCTGCCATGGCCCATGACACGCGGCTGGAGATCGTGCGTCTGCTAGTACCGCGTGGCGATGACGGGCTGTGCGCCGGTGACATAGCGCAAACGCTGGGTGTATCTGCCTCGGGCCTGTCTTTTCACCTGTCGCAGCTAGAGCAAGCGGGACTTTTGACCTCGCGCAAGGAAAGCCGACACGTGATTTATGCTGCGGACCGGGCGGCGCTTGGTGGCGTCATTTCCTATCTCTTGAATGATTGCTGTGCTGGGGCCGCCGAGATTTCCGGCTGCATCGCGCCCCTTGCGCAGAAGGCTTGAGGAGCGTTTACTCTCGCCCTGTCAATGCGTTACATCATTCGGGAATAGTGAAGACCTGCCCCGGATAGATCAGGTCGGGGTCGCGGATTTGATCGCGGTTCGCTTCAAACACGCGGACGTAGAGCACTCCTTCCCCCAAATTGTCCCGGGCAATGGCCCAAAGGGTTGAGCCGGGCTGTACCGTAACAGCCTCGACCCGGGCGCGGGTGTCCACGGCGGCGGTTGCGGCGGCGATCTGTGCGACCTCTTCGCGTTTGAACGGGGTTTCCGTACGCGACGTGACCGTACCATCTGGCGCAAGTTCGTCCACGCGAAGGGTGTAGATGCCGGCCGCAACGTCGGGCAACGGCAAGCGCCACTGACCGTCTTGCGGAATTGGTGCGGTTTTGATCGGCGCGTTGTCCAGATAGACCCGCAAGGCCCCGCCCCCTGAGGCACGGCCGGACAAGGCGACCTCGCCCTGATCGTCATAGGAAATCGCGTCAATGATGACGTTCTGAACGGTCAGATCGCCCGCATCGTCCTGCAGGACGGTGATCCCATCGTTATCCGCCAAAAGAACACGCGGTGCGGCGGGCGCTTCCGCTTCGGTGGGGGGAGCGGGTTGGGCAGGCGCATCTTCTGCACTGGCGACGACGGGCGCCTCGGATTCCGCGGTCTGCGCAGGCGCACGCGGTTCGATCAGAACAGTCTGAGCTGGGGTTGCATCTGCAACAACCTCGCCCGCATTATTCAGCGCTTGTAGGCTGAGTTGGCCGGGCTCGGTGACCTGCAGATCCAGCAAGGCCACAAAGTTGCCAGCATCATCCGCGGTCAACGTTTCAACCGGCGCACCATTGAACGACAGCTGTACGTTCGCGCCGGGCGCCGCATGTCCGGCAACCACGGCGCGCCCTTCCGGGTCGACACGGACGACATCGAAGGCAGGCGCTTTGGGGGCCGCAGAGGGATCGGTCGGTGCGGTTTCGGTGGCCGTTTCGGCGTCGGCAGTTGTACCCTCAGCCGTTGGCGCGACCGGCTGTTCAACAACGGGGGCGTCTTGGGTGGTCTGTGGCGCGTCTACCGGTTCGGACACCGGCGCCTGAGCACGCTGATCAAAGCTGCAATATCCCAGTGCAGCCACCACGACAGCAGCCCCGACACCAATCCAAATCTTGCCAGCGCCCGCAGCGCCGCCTGAGTTTTCAGCCATTTACATCCCCTGTTGCGATCTTCGCGTCGCGTTGTCTTGCCCGACCCTAGCAATACCGCTAACACCGGTCAAAAGATCATTACGATATCGTCGCACCGGAGACCCTGATGACACAACATACAGCCTCGATCTGCGTTTATTGCGGTTCTCGCATGGGAAATGACCCGGCCTATCGCGCCGCGGCAGAGGGTTTGGGCAAGGCGCTGGCCGACAACAGCTGGCGTCTGGTCTATGGCGCCGGAGATGTGGGGCTGATGGGTGAAGTCGCGAAGGCGGCGCAGGTCGCGGGTGCCAACACCTTTGGCGTCATCCCCGAGCACCTTCTGAACTGGGAGGTCGGCAAGCGTGACCTAACCAGCTTTATCGTGACCGAAAACATGCACGAGCGTAAAAAGGTCATGTTCATGAACTCGGACGCGGTCGTGGTGCTGCCCGGAGGGGCCGGATCGCTGGACGAGTTTTTCGAGATCCTGACATGGCGCCAGCTGGGCCTGCATGAAAAGCCCATTCTGCTTCTAAACGTGAACGGGTTCTGGGATCCGTTGATTGGGCTTTTGGATCACGTGATTGGCCAAGGCTTTGCTGAGGACAGCCTGAAAGGCTACGTCACCGTCGTTGACAATGTGGATCAGGCAGTGGCAGCCCTTCGCGACGCTCTGTCCTGACGATAGGCACCTGCCGAGTAGATGGCCAAAGCCGCCCAGATCAGTGGGAAGGCGATCATGTGCCAGATTGTGATCGTCTCGCCCAGAATGGCGACGGCACAGAGGAACTGAAGGCTGGGGTTCAGGTATTGTACCACGCCCACAGTCGACAGGGTCAGGCGACGCGAAGCGTAGCTGAACAACATCAGCGGACCACCCGTCAGCAAACCCGACCCGATCAGCATCGCGCTGGCCGCAAACTCGGTTCCGAAGACCGCGCCATTGCGGCCCACGATCCCCTCCCAGCCCTGGGTATGCGTCCCCCACAGCCAGATCAGCGCGAGCGGTGCCAAAAACAGCACCTCGGCCACGACGGTAACCACGGGGCCGGCCGCGATCAGTTTCTTGATCACGCTATACGTCGCGAACGTGCCGCCCAAAAGCAGCGCCAGCCACGGTGCAACGCCCAGACCGATGGTCAGGGTCAAGACCGCTCCGGTGGCCAGAAGTACCGCAATAAGCTTGCTGGCAGACAGCCCTTCAGCAAAAAACAGCATGCCCAGCGTGGCCATGATCAATGGAAAGATGAAGTAGCCAAGGCTCGCCTCGACCACCATCCCGACCTGCACGGACAGGATGAACCCGCCCCAATTGACCGAGATCATCACCGCCGCCAGAAACACCAGAAGTGCTGTACGGCCGGTCATCAGTGCGGGCAGCTCTCCCAAGCGGCCTTGCAACGTCAGATAAAGCCCCAAAAGAACCAGCGACCAAAGCGAGCGATGGCTGAGCAGCTCTAGCGGCGGCACATGGGCTAGCGCATAGTAATACAACGGCGACAGCCCCCAGACAGTGCAGGCCACGATGATGGCGATGACGCCCTTGGTTGTATCGCTCATGCGGCCCTCCTGCCCTTCCCTGCAGACTTGGCACAAAAAAAGCGGCCACCCAAGGGGCAGCCGCATCTAATCTTGTGATCTCGGGCATCAAGCCCGTTTGGGTTACAGGCGCGAGGCCACGTTTTCCCAGTTCACCAGGTTGTCGAGGAAGTTCGACAGGTAGGCCGGACGCTTGTTGCGGAAATCGATGTAGTACGAGTGCTCCCACACGTCACAGCCCAGCAGTGCAGTCTGGCCGAAGCACAGCGGGTTCACGCCGTTTTCGGTTTTGGTGACAGCAAGAGAACCGTCAGCGTTCTTCACCAGCCATGCCCAGCCCGAACCGAACTGACCAGCGCCAGCAGCCGAGAACTGCGACTTGAATTCGTCAACCGAACCGAAGCTTTCGGTGATCGCTTTTTCAAGCTCACCCGGCATAGCAACTTTGCCCGGGCCCATCATCTCCCAGAACTGGTTGTGGTTCCACAGCTGCGAGATGTTGTTGAAGATACCGTTCTGCGCGACAGACTTGTCGTCATAGGTGCCAACGATGATCTCTTCGAGGGTCTTGCCCTCCCACTCGGTGCCAGCGATCAGCTTGTTACCGTTGTCGACATAGGCCTTGTGGTGCAGGTCGTGGTGAAACTCCATGGTTTCAGCCGACATGCCGAACTCGGCCAGAGCGTCGTGTGCGTAAGGAAGATCGGGAAGTTCAAAAGCCATTTTGGGCCCCCTGTTCAATGCGTGTTTCTGTTGCCCTTAGATGGGGCAGCAGGTGGGGAAAGGTCAAGAGGGACAGCCCCACTTGCATCAAACTTTACTGTGTTACGACACACCCGCCCTTGGCACGAAAGGTGTTTTGGTAGCCCACAGGCGTCATCGAGACCGTCGTCTTGCCGGTGCCTTTCTGATAGGTCAACCGGTACACAAGGTTGCCGTTCCTCTTGCCGCTACCATTGTTCGTCTCGCCCTTCACCTGTGACATCGTCCAAACAAACGTGATCCGCTTCTTGTTGTTGACATCAATTTTCGCGGGAATTGGTTTACCCACAATGGTTTGAATCAAGCCATCAATGACAGTCGCTTTGTCATTCTTGTGCGTGACGATAATTCGAGGTGGAATTCCCTTATTATTCCCGCTTTGTGCTTCATCCACCGAACAGTCATACGTCTCGGCCATTGAGGGTAGAGCAGAGGCCGTCAACAGAAGGCCAGCAAGCGGTGCCAGTATATTGCGCATCATGAATCGATCCTTTTAAAAACGTCCGCGATTTCATGGCACTATCCGGCGATGAGCACAACCATATAGAGAGCGCAAGCCGAAAACTTCAAAGTATCAGCGACCACATTCCGTATTTCCAGACACATCAGGGTCGGGATATCGCGATCCACCACAAAAAATCGCCCTGCTGCGGTTCCGGCAGCAGGGCGAATAAATACGATACAAGCGCGCAACCGAAACCGGTGGGCGTTTATTTTCGATTATTTGGTCAGATCACTCCGACTTCGCCACCCGGCTGGGCCGCGTCTTTCAGCAGATCGAACGCGTATTGGGCAACCGACCGGAAGCAGACCACTACGGCGGTCTCGTTATCTTCCAGATAGAAGGCGGCCGGGACCTGTGCGATGCGGGTACGGCGCAGCATGCCGGGTTGCATGACCGAGGTATCGGCCGGTGCAAGCTTGGCGATGATCTCGCGGCAGGCAGCGCCTTTCACACGATACACGGCACGGGCGTCCGAGACGTTCACCACCAGCGAATGCTCGTCGCCCAGCGATGCGGTCGCGGCGTCGACAATGCCTGGTGCTTCGGCGTGATCAACGATCAGCAGAAGCTCGTCCGGCGACATCCAGCCCACGCGGCCTTTGGCCCCTTCGGTCACTTCGCCCTGCCCCGGCATGGCAGCACCCGTGACGGCTTTCACCGCCTTGGCAACACCTTTCGAAGCCAGATCCCCGCGCAGGGTGATCATGCCGGTCAGACCGGCCTCTTCGACTTTACAATAGCCGTCAAACGACGCGCCTTGGAGTGCGGAAACTGCGTTAGACATTTTGCTTCGCTCCCTCTTTGTCATAGAAGACCGGATCACAGATCCGCGCCTTGATCACCGTGTTCGAGCCATCCACCGTGGGGAAGTCGATGACTTCACCCATTCGGTCAGGACCGTGCAAAACCAGACCCATCGCGATGCCTTTCTTCAGCGTCGGCGAATAGTAGGTCGAGGTCACGCGCCCGATCATGTTGCGTTGGCCGTGGACATTGTTGCCCTCGCCCACTGCATAGGCACCGTCCGGCAGGACAGACCCGTCCAGTGTTTCCAGGCCCACCAGTTTCCAGCGCTCGGGATCGGTCATGTGCGAGCGTTGCTGCGCGCGTTTACCAAGGAAGTCTTCCTTCTTCTTGGAAATCGCCCAGTTCAGCCCCAGATCCTGCGGAATCACGGTGCCGTCGGTTTCGTCGCCGATCATGATGAAGCCTTTCTCGGCGCGCATGATGTGCAGACACTCGGTGCCATAGGGCATCACGCCGAACTCTTCACCCGCTTCCAGAAGCGCATCCCAGAAAGCGCGACCCTGCGACGCGGGAACGGCGATCTCGTAGGACAGTTCGCCCGAGAACGAGATGCGATAGACGCGTGCGTCGAAGCCGCCGATGGTGCCGTCGGCCCACTGCATGAAGGGCAGCGTTTCTTTCGACACGTCCATGCCACCCAACTTCTCCAGCACCTTGCGGGCGTTGGGGCCAACCACGGCGACCTGAGCGAGCTGCTCGGTTACGTTCGCAACGTAAACCTTCCAGTCCCACCATTCGGTCTGCAGCCATTCCTCCATCCACGCGTGGATGCGGTCAGCACCACCCGAGGTCGTGTGGCAGAGCCAAGTTTCGTCGTCGATACGGGCCACAACACCATCGTCCGACAGGAAACC
>CALJDH010000154.1 GCA_938023895.1 uncultured Aliiroseovarius sp. | reverse complement strand
CGCACCCTCGCCCCCTTTGAACACGTCCTCGCTGCGGAAATCCCAGACCACCGGCACGTGCAACGCATCAGCCAGCACCTGCCCGTCCCCTGCCTGATGCGTGCGCCCGCCGTCTGGGTCATGCGCCAGCGTTTGTCCGTGATAACCAATTAAATCCGCAGACTTTTCCGCCAACAGCGTCCGCGCCAAGGCGACATGCGCCGCCTCGCTTACCCGCGCGGCGGGTGTCACGTCCGGCCCGTCGGGCCACTGTCCAAGAGCCGCCCGCAGATCGGCGCTCTGATCTTTAGTGTAGTCCTCATAGGCACGCGGGCCGAACGCATGGATAGATACACCATCGGTCTGAACCAGAGCTGCGTCCACCCCGTCCAGCGAAGTGCCCGACATCATCCCCAGCGCCCAAATCGGGCCTTTCTCATTCGTTGTTTCGCCTGCCATCACCAACACGCTCTTTCCCTTTTGGCGGCCCGCGTCTATACGGAAGGCCAATGCAGACAGGATGGACCGAAATACGATGACCTACCACCCGAAATCCGACTTCATGCGTGTGATGATCGAGCGCGGCTTCTTGGCCGATTGCACCGATTATCAGTCGCTGGACGAAGCTTTGGTTGAAGGTGTCGTGCCGGCCTATATCGGCTTTGACGCCACCGCGAAATCGCTGCATGTGGGGTCGCTGATCCAGATCATGATGCTGCGTTGGTTGCAGAAAACCGGCCACCAGCCGATCACCCTGATGGGCGGCGGCACGACCAAAGTGGGTGACCCGTCCTTCCGCGCAGACGAGCGTCCGCTGCTGACGCCAGACCAAATCGACGACAATATTGCCGGCATCAAGAAGGTGTTTGCCAGCTACATCGACTATGACAGCGAAGGCCCGACCAAGGCGCTTATGCTGAACAATGCCGAGTGGTTGGACGATCTGAACTACCTCGATTTCCTGCGCGACATCGGGCGGCACTTCTCGGTCAACCGCATGCTGTCGTTTGAAAGCGTAAAATCGCGTCTGGATCGCGAACAGAGCCTGAGCTTCCTTGAGTTCAACTACATGATCCTGCAGGCCTATGACTTCCTCGAACTGAACCGCCGCTATGGCTGTCTCTTGCAGATGGGTGGCTCGGACCAGTGGGGCAACATCGTAAACGGGATCGACTTGACCCGCCGCGTGCTCGACAGCCAGATTTTTGGCCTGACCTCGCCGCTTCTGACGACCTCGGACGGCAAGAAAATGGGCAAGTCTCTGAATGGTGCTATTTGGCTGAATGCGGACATGCTGTCGCCCTACGAATTCTGGCAGTTCTGGCGCAACACGACGGACGCCGACGTGGGCCGGTTCCTGAAGCTTTATACCGAGCTTCCGATCGAAGAATGCGACCGTTTGGGCGCGCTGGAAGGTCAGGCGATCAACGATGCGAAGATCGTGTTGGCGAACGAAGTAACCACGCTGGCCCATGGCGCCGAGGCCGCGGCAGCAGCCGAAGCCACCGCGCGCGAAGTTTTTGAGAAGGGCGGCACAGGCGACGACCTGCCAACTGTCGCGCTGTCTGCGGCGGATCTGGGCGACGGGATTTCAATCATTCAGCTTTTCGTGAAGGCGGGGCTGGTGAAATCGGGCAAGGAAGCCAAGCGCCTGATCGCCGAGAACGGTGCCAAGGTGAATGATGAAGCCTTGACGGACGTCCGGATGATTGGTGCAGATGAGTTGACAGAGCCGATGAAACTGTCGGCGGGCAAGAAGCGTCACGCGCTGGTGGTTCTGGAAGGCTGATCCGGCACTTTTCACGGATCACAGACTCAAAAATCGAAGGGGCGTAGACATGGATTGTCGCGCCCCTTTGTCGTTGGTAGGCTCGCGTTGAATCTCTTTGAACGAGGCCCCAGATGCTTTTAAACCCCAACCTTGCCAAGACGCTTTCGCCCCCGGTCATGGAGGCGCGGCGCTGGTTGGAGGGCAAGAGCTTTGCGCCTGATCAGCCGCTGATCAATGTGAGCCAAGCCGCCCCCGTAGACCCGCCCCCCGAATCCTTGCGCGAGGCGATGGCGGATGCGGTGTTGCGCCTACCGGAAACCCATCTTTATGGGCCGGTTCTGGGTCTGCCAGCCCTGCGGGATGAGCTGGCGTACAATATCAACCGCCATTATGGCGCAGAGGTGTCCTCGCAAAATGTGGCGATCACCTCGGGCTGCAATCAGGCTTTTGCGGCGACGATAGCTACTCTGGCCGCGCCGGGGGATGAGATCATTCTGCCAACCCCATGGTATTTCAATCATAAAATGTGGCTAGATATGGGAGGGATCACGGCGGTTCCACTAGCAACAGGGGACGATCTGCTGCCCGATCCGGACAAAGCCGCGGCGCTGATCACACCGCGCACCCGCGCGATTGCGCTGGTCACGCCCAACAATCCGACCGGGGTGGAGTACCCATCCGATCTGATCGCCACCTTCCGCGATCTTGCGCGGGCCCGTGGGATTGCCTTGATCATCGACGAGACCTATCGCGATTTTCACAGTCAAGATGGGGCACCGCATGACCTTCTGTGCGATCCCGACTGGGACGATACGGTCATTCAGCTGTATTCATTCTCGAAATCCTATCGCCTGACGGGCCACCGGGTCGGGTCGGTGCTGACCTCGCCTGCGCGTCTGGCCGAGATCGAAAAGTTTCTGGACACAGTGACCATCTGCCCTGCCCAGCTGGGACAGCACGCGGCGCTCTGGGGGTTGCGCAATTTGGACGCGTGGCTTGCGGGAGAGCGGATCGAAATTCTATCCCGCGCGCAAGCAATGCGCGATGGGTTCGCACCCTTGGCCGAACGCGGGTGGAAATTGATGGGCTGCGGGGCGTATTTTGCCTATCTGCAGCACCCGTTCGACATGCCCTCGGACCAGCTGACGCAGGCCTTGGTCAATCAGGCGAGCCTGCTGGCCCTGCCCGGCACGATGTTCACGCCAGAGGGCGACAAAAGCGGTGCTCAGCAGTTGCGTGTGGCCTTTGCCAACATCAATGCGGCAGGCATTCAGACCGCTCTGGACCGGCTGGCGGCATTTCAGCCCTAGTCCCCTGCGCAGGGCGGCTTGGCAATCGGTCATGAACCGCCTACAAACCCCGTTAACAGTCTGATGAAAAGGAAAGCGTCCATGGCGACTGGCAAAGCTTCTCGTACCTTCGGTTGGATCCTGATGGGTCTGGTGATGGTGGGACTCGTAGGGTTCGGGTCCACGAATTTCGGAGGCTCAGGCCGGTCGATTGGCACGGTGGGCGACACCGAGATCGACGCGCGCCGCTATTCGCGCGAGCTTCAGTCCGAACTGAACGCGTTCGAGGCGCAGACAGGTCAACGTCTGACCATGCAGCAAGCGCAGGCCTTCGGCGTGGATCAGCAGGTGTTGGCGCGCGTGATCGCCGCTGTGGCGCTTGAGGACGAAACCGCGCGCCTTGGCATTTCAGTCGGTGATGATCACCTGCGCGCGCGCATTGTGGACATCCCCGCCTTTGCCGGTGTGGATGGCCAGTTTGACCGCGAAAGTTATCGTTTTGCCTTGGAGCAATCGGGGCTGACCGCTGCTGGTTTCGAACAGTCCCTGCGCTCGGAAGTCAGCCGCCAGATCCTGCAAGCTGCCGTGACAAGTGGCATTGCCGCTGACGACACCTATGTCGACACGCTGTATGGCTTCGCACGCGAGGCGCGGAACTTCACTTGGGCCGAACTGCCCGTGTCGAAGCTGACAACCGCCCTGCCCGGACCGACCGAGGCCGAGCTGACGGCATATTACGACGCGAACCCGACGGTCTTCACCCTGCCTGAGACCAAGAAGATCACCTATGCGTGGCTGGACCCGCAGTCCTTGGTCAGCGAGATCCAAGTGGATGATTCACAGATCAAAGCGCTCTACGACGAGCGCAAGGATCAGTACAACCAGCCCGAGCGCCGTCTGGTCGAACGTCTGGTCTTCGGGACCGAAGCTGACGCACAGGCTGCTGCTGACGCGATTGCCGCAGGCGACACCAGCTTTGAAACCTTGGTCACCGCACGCGATCTGACCCTGTCGGACATTGATCTGGGTGACCAATCCAAGGCCCAGCTGGGTGCGGCTGGGGATGCGGTATTTGCGCTGGCCGAAACCGGAATTGCCGGCCCGGCCCCCAGCGATCTTGGCCCGGCGCTTTATCGCGTGAACGCCATCCTTGTGGCCCAGAACACCCCGTTCGAAGACGTGCGCGATGACTTGAACGCTGAACTTGCCTCGGATGTGGCCCGCCGTCGAGTGGGCGACATGGTAGCCGAGCTGGATGATCTGATGGCCGGTGGCGCGACGCTGGAAGAGATCACCGAAAGCCACAACATGGTGCTGGAACAGATCGACTGGACTGCCGAGACCTCGGACGGCATTGCCGCCTATGAAGCCTTCCGCGAGGCAGCGAGCGCTGCCGTTGACGGCGATTTCCCTGAAATCACGCTGATGTCGGATGGGGGCGTCTTTGCCCTGCGGGTTGATGCGTTGGAGCCGTCGCGCGTGCAGGATCAGGCCGAAGTGACCGATGCCGTGCTAGCGGGTTGGCAGGCAGAAAAGCGTCTGGTGCTGCTGGCCGAGGAAGCCCGCGGGATGATCCCGTCGCTGGAAGGTGGCGAAAGCCTTGCCTCGCTCGGGCTGACCGAAGTGGTCGAAGAAGGCCAAGAGCGCGACGCTTTCGTCGAAGGCACCCCGCCTGCATTCCTAACCGAAGTGTTCGAGATGGACGCCGGTGACTGGCAGGTTGTGCCCTCGACTGACGGTGTGATCCTTGTGCGTCTGGACGCAGTTGTGCCCGTCGACCAGAACAGCGATGAAGCCACCGCGATCAAGGCCAATTTCGCCGCGCAAACCGCGCAGGAAATCGCCATCGACATCGAGAACGCCTTTGCGCGCGCTGTTCAGACCAAGGCGGGGATCGAATTGAACCGCCCGATGATCAACGCCGTGAACGCGCAGTTCCAGTAACCTCCGACCGGGAAGACATCCATGGCCCTTACGCCCTCGTTTGAAGAGTTCGAAGCCGGTTGGAATGCTGGCAAAAACCAAGTGGTCTATACGCGTCTAGCCGCGGATCTGGACACGCCGGTCAGCCTGATGCTGAAACTGACCGAGGCCCGGCGTGACAGCTTCATGCTGGAAAGTGT
>CALJDH010000153.1 GCA_938023895.1 uncultured Aliiroseovarius sp. | reverse complement strand
CAATGCGCTGGCCATTGGTGGCTTGAAAGAAAAGCTGCTGGCCGCGTTGCGCGGTGGCATCAAGACCGTGCTAATCCCGGCAGAGAACGAAAAAGATCTTCGCGAGATCCCGGACAACGTGAAAGAGGGGCTGACCATCATCCCCGTCAGCCACGTGTCCGAGGTTCTGGAGCACGCTCTGGTGCGCAAGCCTGAAGCTGTCGAATGGGACGAAGCTGCAGAAGAGGCCGCGGCCAAGGCGTTGGCCAAAGATGCGGGTGGGTCGGGTGCCGTGGCACATTGATCCTGACCAGATCGGCAAAATAATCGGGCGCGGCAGTCATTGTCGCGCCTTTTTTCGTCGCGGGGTATTTGGCTGCATTCTGCCTCTTGCACCCTTCGCGCGGTGGCGCTAAATAGCGTCCAGTCGGGTGATTAGCTCAGTTGGTAGAGCGCTTCGTTTACACCGAAGATGTCGGGAGTTCGAGCCTCTCATCACCCACCATTCCCTTTTATATCAAGAAGATGGCGCCCCTATTTTGGGGTGGGCCTAGTGCGCGCGCGTCGCTGTTCTAGATAAGTGTTCAGGCGCTTTTTGTATCGCGACGAGTCACGACCAATCAGGCCATGCACGCCTCGGATGGCCCCCACGGACAGCTCATCTTCGATAAAGGCCCGCATGATTTCATGCATGACGCCGGTGCCTTCCATATGTTTCAGCGCGGTATGCCCGCCGAAGGGTAGGGCGACGGGCTGAAGGTCCGGGTGTAGTGCGCGAATGCGGTCTGCATGCAGGCGGTCCTGCGGAGCCTGCCTTGGGTCATAGGCAATGATACCCTGTAGGCGGTGACCGTCTTCCAAAGGCTCAAGCTGGTCCAGTGCAGGGTCCAGCAGCGCGGCTTCTTGCTGATATCCGGCCTCGTAGGGCGCTTTCGAGTGCATGATGGAATACTGCGGAGATAGCAGTAGAACCCGACGCAGGCGCAGCGCATTGGCGAACAAAAGCGCTCCATATCCCCCCATCGAGAACCCGACCGAGCAGCTTTCTTTCCCCTGACAAAGCTCTGATAGAAACGCGCGCAATCGGGTGGTGTCTTGGTTCAGAAACCAGTCATTCTGGTCCGTTTGGATATAGATATGGCCATACCCGTGTTCCAAAGCGGTTTTGGAGGGTGAGTAGTCCGGGAATGACGCACGATGGCGCCGCCAATGGTCGAAAGTGACGAACAGTTTTGGGCGGTCGACAGAGCATCCGATGACCCGAAGAGAGGTGCCGTCAAAAAGAAGTTCGCTCAAACCGGGCCCCAATACTCAGTCGTCATAGGTCGTACACACGCGCGCTGCGTCACTTGGGGCAATCTAGGGCGCAGCGGGACCCCGGTTCAAGTCCAAGTGCACGGAAAATATAGGGCAAATGTATCCCTAGCTTCGGCGAATTTTGCTTTCCTCTTTGCAGGTTTTCCGGTTCACTTCTCCGGTCACGCAATAGGAGGAACGCATGTCAGAACATGGCTATGCAGGCGGTCGGTTGAACTTGCCATTTGTTGGAATCGCTACCTTTGGCAAGAAACCCTATGTGGAAAACTGGGATCAGATTGATGCTGATGTGGCCATCTTGGGCGCGCCGTTTGACTTCGGCTGTCAGTACCGCTCTGGCGCGCGGTTCGGCCCGCGGGCGGTGCGCGAGGCCTCGACTCTGTTCAGCTTTGGCCATGCAGGCGCGTATGACCACGAGGATGACGCGACCTATCTGGGCGGCGATGTGCGGATCGTCGATCTGGGGGATGCGGATATTGTCCACACCATGACAGACAAAAGCCACGCCAATATCGAATATGGGGTGAAAAAGATCCTGGACGCGGGTGCGCTTCCGGTGACGATCGGCGGCGATCACTCGGTCAACATCCCGTGTATTCGCGCCTTTGAAGAAGATTGCGCCGAGAACGGTCCGATCCATGTGGTGCAGATCGACGCTCATCTGGATTTCGTCGATGAACGCCACGGCGTCACCGAGGGTCACGGCAACCCGATGCGCCGTGCGATCGAAAAGGACTATGTGTCCGGCATGACGCAACTGGGGATTCGCAATGTCTCGTCCACCGCGAAAGAAGGCTATGAGGATGCGCGGGCGCGCGGGTCAGATATCCTGTCGGTGCGGCAGGTGCGTAAGCTGGGGACGGACGGCGTGTTGGATCGCATTCCGGAAGGGGCGCGGTATTATGTGACCATCGACATTGACGCGTTCTGTCCGTCGATCGCGCCGGGTACTGGTACGCCCAGCCATGGTGGCTTTGCGTACTACGACGTGCTCGAAATCCTACAGGGGCTCAGCAAACGTGGCGATGTGGTTGGCATTGATTTGGTCGAGGTCGCCCCGGCTTACGATCCCACCGAAAGCACCCAAATTCTGGCGGCACAGCTCTTGCTGAACTTCCTGGGCTTCATCTTCCACAACAAGAAAGCCGGATAAGGCCTTATCCCCCGCCGGCCGAAAACCGGTGGGGGGACATGCCAAAGGTCTCGCGGAACCGTTTCGAGAAATAGGCCGCAGAATCATAGCCACAGGCGATGGCGACATCGACCACGGGCATGTCGGTTTCCGCCAGCAGAATGCGGGCGCGTTGTAGGCGCAGATCCTGCAGATATTTCTTCGGCGTCGTGTTCAGATGATGGCGGAACAGCCGCTCCATCTGGCGGCGCGAGATGCCCAGCTCCTCGGTGACAATGTCCAGATTGACGCTGTCTTCGAGGTTCTCTTCAAAATAGGTCAGGACGCGCACCAGCTTATCGTTGCGCACCCCAATGGTGGCCGAGGTCGAGCTTTGCTGGCGGTCGGTCTCGGACCGTTGGACGGTGTGTAGGCACATGTTCAGAACAGCCTGTGACAACACGGGTCCATGCGTGTCGTAGATTAGCCGCAGGAACAGGTCCGTTGCGGCCGCGCCGCCGCCGCAGGTCAAGACGCGGTTGTCGATGGTGTAGAGCTGCTCGACCGGATCAAGCTCCGGAAAATGCTCGCGGAAAGGGGCGATGTTTTCCCAATGCAGAGTGAACTTGTGTCCGCCCAGAATGCCCGCCTTGGCCAGCGTATAGGCCCCGGTGCAGAGCGATCCGACGGTGCGCCCCATGCGCCACTGTAGCCGTACCCAGTCCGCGACCTTTGTCGACAGGGATCGTTCAGGCTGAACGCCCGAGCACACAAAGACCCGGCTGTTGGCGGGCGTCTCGCCAATGGGGCGATCAATGCCGATCTCGATCCCGTTTGAACAGCGCACATTCTCGCCGTCCTCGGACATGGTGGTCCAGCGATACAGGATATGTCCCGTCAACTGGTTCGCAATGCGCAACGGTTCGATGGCCGAGGTGAACGCCAGCATCGAAAGGTTGTCCAGCAGCACGAACACAATCGTTTCGGGCTCGGCCGGAGGGGTGACGACGACATGGGCAACGCCCTTTGGAACGACGGGTTCTTGCATGGCAAACCTGATAGCTAACGAACGCATTCTAGCGCGCTTTGCCATGCATACAAAGTGACCCAGCGTCCAGTTTTAATGCGTCTGCGTCAGAAATTAAAAAAAGTGGAATTCACCTCTTGCCAAGCCCCGGCGAATAGCGATATGTCGCGTCCCACGGCGGGTGATTAGCTCAGTTGGTAGAGCGCTTCGTTTACACCGAAGATGTCGGGAGTTCGAGTCTCTCATCACCCACCATTCCCCTTTCAAAGCACGTTGAATGCCCCCGACGCGGGACATCTGTATCTGGGCGTCTTTGCTGGTGGTTGCGGGCGGGTAGGGGGCGTTTCCGACAAAATCCAAGCTTGGATATAGGGTCATCAAAAAATAATTCGAAATCTGCAAAAGGCCGCTTGACGCCCCCGGTGGGTGCGAATAGAACGCCCAAACAGTCGCAAGACTGGCAGTGAGCGGTTGTAGCTCAGTTGGTTAGAGTACCGGCCTGTCACGCCGGGGGTCGCGGGTTCGAGCCCCGTCAACCGCGCCACCACTGCCCGAAAGAAGCCCCGCCTTTGGCGGGGTTTTTTCGTTGTCGGGGTGTCGAAATGCGGTCCTCGTAGGTGGCGAAACTTTTTCACCAGAAACCGCCTTTTTCCCCATTGACCCCCCGAGGGCCTCGGGCTATTCCCACCGCTACGCGCGGTTGTAGCTCAGTTGGTTAGAGTACCGGCCTGTCACGCCGGGGGTCGCGGGTTCGAGCCCCGTCAACCGCGCCACTTCACCACATTTCGTCAAATGCTCAGGCCTGTTAAGGCGGGTGAACCCGTGTGGTGTAACCCTTTGGATCAGGAGACCCTAATGTCCTTTATCGACGAAATGCCCTTTTCCCTGATCCTGATTGCTTGCCTGACCTTGGGCCTGGCCCCCTTCGCCCCGCCCCATATCTGGGAGAAGCTGGTGATGCTGGCCTCAGGTACGCTGGTTAAGCCCGTCGATATCTTTGATCTGGTGCTGCACGGGGTGCCGTGGATCCTGTTGATTCTGAAACTGGTGCGCCTGAAGCGGGCATGAAAAAGCCCCGGAGAGCAGGCGCTTCCGGGGCTTTGGTGTGTTTCGCTATCTAGCTGGGTTTAGGCCAGTTCCGCCAGAATACGTGCCCAGCTGCGGATGCCCTTGTGGAAGCTCTCTAGGTCGTATTTCTCGTTCGGCGAGTGGATCTTGTCGTCGTCATTGGCAAAGCCCACCAGCATGCTTTCCATGCCGAGGATCGACTTGAAATAGCCCGCGATTGGGATCGATCCGCCCATGCCCGCAAAGACCGCGTCGCGATTCCATTCGTCCGACAGCCCTTTCTGGGCCGCAGCGAATTCAGGGCGGGTGATGTCCATTACAGCGGCGGGCGAACCTTCCAGATCGTTGTCCCAGATCACTTTCATATCCGGCTTCAACTGCGCCTCGACATGGGCGCGCACGCGGTCACGCAGTTTATCGGGATCCATATCGCCCACCAGACGGCAGGTGATCTTGCAGTGGGCTTCCGACGGAATCACGGTTTTCGAGCCGACACCGTTATAGCCGCCCCAGATGCCGTTCACTTCCAGCGTCGGGCGCGCCCATTGTTGCTCAAGGCACGAGCGGTCCTTCTCGCCGTGGCTCATCGTGTAGCCCGCATTGTCCAGATAGGCCTTCTGATCAAAGCCCGAGTTCTCCCATGCCTCCAGCTGTTCCGCCGGGGTGTCGTGGACGCCTTCATAGAAGCCTTCGACCGCAACCTTGCCGGTCTCGTCGTCATAGAAACTGGCGACGATGCGGGACATTTCGCGCAGCGGGTTCAGGCCGGGACCGCCATAGTGCCCCGAGTGCAGATCCAGCGACGGCCCGACCAGCGTGAACTCGTCCTTCAACATCCCGCGCAGTTGGCTAGCAATAGACGGCACGCCGGGGCTGACCATCGAGGTGTCACAAATCAGTGCGATATCGGCAGTCAACTCGTCGCGATTCTGTTCCATGAAAGGCACTAAGGACGGTGAGCCTGATTCCTCTTCTCCTTCCAGGAAGATGGTCAGTTTCGCGGGGAGCGATCCATGCACCTCTTTCCACGCGCGGCAGGCCTCGATGAAGGTCATCAACTGGCCCTTGTCGTCCGACGCGCCGCGGGCGCGGATAATCTTTCCATTGGGGGTGTCTTCGACAAACGGAGCGAAGGGGTCGTGGTCCCACTTATCCAGAGGATCGACGGGCTGCACATCATAGTGGCCATAGAACAGCAGGTGGCGATCCCCATCGCCGCCATGTCCCACGACCATTGGGTGGCCAGGGGTATCGCGTCTATCCGCCTGAAAACCAATCGTTTTCAGATCGCCAACCAGCCAATCTGCGGCGCTTACGCAGTGCTCGGCATAGGCAGGATCGGTGGAAATCGACTGGATGCGCAGAAGCTCCATCAAACGGTCGAGAGAGTCGGGAAGGTCCGCGTCAATGCGGTCCAGAACTTGATCAAGCGACATATCGTGTCTCCGGTAACGGGAAATTTGCGCCGAGCCTATCACCGCCATTGCCACTGTCCAGATATGATCATGTCCGATGGTCCTATGGACGAGTTGTCGCGATGGGACGGAAAATGCTTCCGTTTGAGGTGGATCAATGTAAAACCGCGGTCAGTCCCGGAATATGGGCAAGCGAACAGTCGCGATATACGTTTTTTTGAATGTGTTTTGCGGGGGAATCCCTGTATAAGGACGCGCAGGGAACTGGATGAAACGGCCCGGGAGGGTAAATTGGACTACGATCACAAGCTGGACGAGGCGCTTTCGCGTCTGCATGAGGAAGGGCGTTACCGCACCTTCATCGAGATTGAACGCCGTAAAGGGCAGTTCCCTCATGCGACTTGGACCAAGCCTGATGGAAGCGAAATGCCGGTCACTGTTTGGTGCGGCAACGACTATCTGGGCATGGGCCAGCATCCGGCTGTGCTTGAAGCTATGCATGAAGCCATCGACGCCACCGGCGCCGGTTCGGGCGGCACGCGCAACATCTCGGGCACAACGGTTTATCACAAACGGCTTGAGGCCGAACTGGCCGACCTGCACCGCAAGGAAGCCGCGCTGGTCTTCACCTCGGCCTACATCGCCAACGACGCGACCCTGTCGACGCTGCCGAAACTGTTCCCCGGCCTGATCATCTATTCGGACGCGTTGAAC
>CALJDH010000152.1 GCA_938023895.1 uncultured Aliiroseovarius sp. | reverse complement strand
TGATGGGCGATGCGTTGGGTGCCATCGAAGAGGCCCTCGCGCCGTTCAACACAACCCTGCGCACATCCCTGCGCGACTTCCACGCACAGAACCTGCATTGGCTACCAGAACGAGAGGGCACCACCCGCGTCGGGCTGCTCGATTTTCAGGACGCGGTGAACACCTTGCCCAGCTATGATCTGGTCTCGCTTCTGCGCGATGTACGGCGCGATGTGTCGGACGAACTGGCCCAGTCCGCACGAAAGGCCTTTGCAAAGCGGCGCGGGCTTGATCAGACCGCCTTTCAGGACGAATTCCATCTGGTTGCCGTGCAGCGCAACCTGCGTATCCTCGGGATTTTCGCCCGCTTGTCACAACAGATGGGCAAGCCGCACTATGTCGACCTGATCCCGCGTGTCTGGACCCTGTTACAGGACGACCTTCGCCACCCACCACTAGCGAAACTGCGCAATCAGCTGAACGAGATCCTACCCGAACCGGACACCGCGCATCTAGAGAGGCTCAAACAGCATGCCTGACACCGTGATGATCTTTGCCGCCGGGCGCGGCACCCGCATGGGGGCGCTGACGGAAACGCAGCCGAAGCCGATGATCCCGGTCGCCGGAAAGCCGCTTCTGGATCATGCGCTGAAGATCGTGGACGAGGCGGACGGTATCTCGCAGATCATCGTAAACACCCATTATCTGGCGGATCAGATCCACACCCATCTGGGGGATCGAGACATCCTTTTTTCGCATGAAGACACACTGCTTGAAACGGGCGGAGGCCTAAAACAGGCTCTAACCCTGCTCAAAACCACATCTCTTTTCACCCTCAATGCCGACGCGGTCTGGTCCGGCCCCAACCCATTGCAGACCCTTCTGCAGGCCTGGGACCCCGACCGGATGGACGCACTTATGCTGCTTGTTCCGCCCGAAAATGCCATCGGCCACTTGGGGCAAGGGGACTTCACCATGGCGCCGGACGGGCAACTGACGCGCGGGCCGGGCTTGGTCTACACCGGGTGCCAAATCATCAAGACACCGCCCGTGGAACGCGTCGAAGATGATGTATTTTCACTGAACGTCGCGTGGGATGTCATTCGCCAATCCCGCCGCCTTTTCGGCCTTCCCTACAAAGGTGCGTGGTGCGATGTCGGGCACCCTGACGGAATTATTCTTGCGGAGAAGATGCTGGAGGATGCGAATGTTTGAACCATCGTCCACCGCGCGCGTTTTCGGTGTGCCGCTCGGCGTCGATTTCCCCAAGGCGTTGGTCGACGGGCTGCGCCACCGCATGGAAGGCCGCCCACCGCACGACATGGCGCAGGTCGAGCTGTTCGTGAACTCCCGCCGCATGCTGAACCGGGTACAAAGCCTGTTTGACGATCAACCCGGTTTCGTCCCGCGTCTGCGACTGATCACCGACCTCGCACAGATGCCGCTGGACAGCTCGATCCCCAGCGCTGTCGCCCCCTTGCGCCGTCAGCTTGAACTGCACCAGCTGATCCTTGCCCTACTCGAGCAAGAGCCCGACCTTGCCCCGAAAAGCGCGGCGTTTGATCTGGCCGATAGCGTGGCAAAGCTTATGGACGAAATGCACGGCGAGGGTGTGAATCCCGCCGCGTTAGAGACACTTGATGTCCAAGAAATGTCCGAACACTGGGCCCGCAGCCTGCGCTTTCTGTCCCTGATTAATCCGTTTTTCGACCCCAGCGCCGGACACGCCCCGGATGCGGAAACGCGCCAGCGCATGGTGGTGTCCAAGATCATCGAAGGCTGGCAGAAGTCGCCCCCCGATCACCCGATCATCATCGCCGGCTCGACCGGATCGCGCGGCACCACGGCGCTGTTGATGCGGGCCGTCGCGCAGCTTCCGCAGGGCGCATTGGTCCTGCCGGGATT
Organism: uncultured Aliiroseovarius sp.; assembly: GCA_938023895.1. Lineage (GTDB taxonomy): Bacteria > Pseudomonadota > Alphaproteobacteria > Rhodobacterales > Rhodobacteraceae > Aliiroseovarius. Next base: position 4,145 of record CALJDH010000152.1, on the reverse strand, counting down.
CGACACAGACCTACCTGATCACACATGGAGCGCCTTGGAAGACGCCCTGTCGGCCGAGGATCACCCGCAATGCCGCTTCGCGGCCCTTCTGAAGCAGTTGGATCTGTCCAGAAGCGATGTACAGGGCTGGTCAGGGCTGACCCCGGTCGCGCGCGAACGCAACAAGCTGATTTCGCTGGCGCTGCGGCCTGCCCCTGTGACGGACCAATGGCAGATCGAAGGACGCCAGTTTCAGAACGTCACCAACGCCACCGAGGGGTTAACCCTGATCGAGGCGCAGAGACCGCGGGACGAGGCACAAGCCATCGCCGCGCTGCTCCGCCGCTCGGTCGAAGATGGGGTCAGCGTGGCCTTGATCACGCCGGACCGAAATCTAACTCGTCAGGTCACCGCCGCCTTGGACCGCTGGAACATCGAACCGGACGACAGTGCGGGACGCCCGCTGGCTCTGTCCGCGCCGGGGCGTTTCCTGCGCCAGATCACCCTTATGATGTGCGAAGCGCCCGCTGCTGATCGGCTGCTGACGCTGCTCAAGCATCCGCTGACCAACACGGGCGGCGACGCGCGCGGTGATCATCTGCGTTGGACCCGCGATCTGGAGCTTCAGGTGTTGCGTGGCTCGGCCGCGATCCCCGACCGTCAGGCGCTTCTGGATTGGGCGCAGACATTCGAGGAAGAACCGGAACGCGCGATTTGGGCCGAGTGGATCGCCACGATCTGCCTTGCCCCGCCGCTTGAAGGTGAGCTGCCTCTGCCGGATCTTCTAACCCACCATCTTGATCTGGCGCATGAGATTGCGCGTGGCCCGAACGGCGAGGGAACGGGCGAGCTGTGGAACCGCGCAGCAGGGCAGATGTGCCAAGAAATCGTCTCTAATCTTGCGGAAAATGCGGAACACGGTGGAGACCTTTCCCCCCTCGCCTATCGCGACCTGTTCCGTTCCATCCTGTCAAAAGGCGAGGTCCGCGACCCGAACACCCCCCATCCCGGCGTGATGTTCTGGGGCACGCTCGAAGCCCGCGTGCAAGGGGCAGATCGTGTCATTCTTGCGGGATTGAATGATGGCATCTGGCCCGAACTGCCCGGCCCAGATCCGTGGCTGAACCGCCAGATGCGGATGCAGGTGGACCTCCCTTTGCCCGAACGCCGCGTCGGTCTGTCCGCCCATGATTTCCAGCAGGCCATCGCCACGAAAGAGGTGATCCTGACACGATCGGTCAAGGACGAGGACAGCGAAACCATCCCATCGCGCTGGCTGAACCGCATCTGCAACTTGATGGCCGGGATGTCAGATGACGGGGCGCAGGCCTTGCAGGAAATGCGCGCACGGGGAACGCAATGGCTGGAGTTCGCGCGTCAGATTGATCAACCGAACGAGGCAACGCCGCCTGAAAAGCGCCCCTCACCGTCCCCGCCCCTGTCGACCCGCCCCCGACAGTTGTCGGCAACCGGCGTAACCAAGCTGATCCGCGATCCTTTTGCCATCTACGCCGACAAGGTGCTGCATCTGCGCGCGTTGGACCCCATATTGCGCGGATCGGATGCGTTGATGCGCGGGACGGTGCTGCATGATGTGTTCGAGAACTACGTGTCTTCCCTGCCCGATGATCCGGATCCCGCGCTTGAACAGGAACGCCTACGCGCCATCGCAGATGACATTCTGGCCAAGCACGTGCCGAACCTCGCGACCCGCATCCTGTGGAAAGCGCGGATTGACCGGATCGCACCGTGGTTTGTGCAGCAAGAGCTGTCGCGCCGTGCGTTTTCGTCCAATCTGGCGAACGAAACATGGGGACGTGCGCGATTTGACGACCCAGATTTCGAGCTGGTCGCCAAGGCCGACCGGATCGACCGCCATCAGGATGGGTCGCTTCTGATCTATGACTATAAAACCGGCGCGCCTCCGAACGAGAAACAGCAAAAACACTTCGACAAACAGCTTCTGCTGGAGGCCGTGATTGCCGAGGTCGGCGGGTTCGACAACATCGACGCGGCACCCGTGTCCTTGGTCAGCTATATCGGCCTAACCCCACAGAAAGAGGTCAAAACCGATCTGGTGTCCGCCGACATCGCGACCGTTAAATCCGAGCTTTTAGGCTTGATTAGAGCCTATAATGTCGATGCGCAGGGTTATACTTCGCGCCGCGCCATGCATATGCAGCGCTTTGCGGGCGACTATGATCATCTGGCGCGTTATGGCGAGTGGGATGACAGCGACACCCCAGTTGTGACGGAGGTAGGGCGATGAGATTTGACGACGCCACTCTTGCCCAGATCCGGGCGGCGGACCCGACGGCCTCGACCTGGCTGTCGGCCAATGCGGGGTCGGGAAAAACCCGCGTTTTGACCGACCGCGTGGCGCGATTGCTGCTGGATGGGGTATCTCCGCAGAACATCCTGTGTCTGACCTATACCAAGGCCGCCGCAAGCGAGATGCAGAACCGCCTTTTCCAGCGCCTAGGTGAGTGGGCGATGAAGGATGACGACAGCCTGACCAAGGCTCTGGCCGAGCTTGGCGTTGAAGGCGCGCGCGACCTGTCGTTGGCCCGTCAATTGTTCGCCCGCGCGATCGAGACGCCCGGCGGGCTGAAAATCCAGACGATCCACGCCTATTGCGCCTCGCTTCTACGCCGTTTCCCGACCGAAGCAGGCGTATCCCCCCAGTTTACCGAGATGGACGACCGCGCCGCCAACGATCTGCGCGCCACCATTTTGGAGCAGATGAGCGACGGCCCGCATAGGGCGGTTGTGCAAGATCTGGCGCAGCTGTTCACGGGCGAGGACCTGACGCGGCTGACGGCGGGGATCACCTCGGCCCGAATGCTGTTTGCAGATGATAAGGATGCGGCGCAGATCAGTGGTTGGTTCGGCGTGGCGGCTGGGGATAGCTTGGACACCCTGCTTGCGGAGTGTTTTGCGCCAAGTGATCTGGATATGCTGTCGAAGTTCCGTGCGGGATCGGCCACGGGCAGCGCGCAGGACCAGAAACGTGCCGAGACACTTCAAGGCGCGGATCTTTCCCAACCCAATCTTGATCTACTCCAGCGGCTCGAGAAGATCCTGCTGAAGCAATCTACACCGTTTAACGCCAAGATAGGGTCTGTTCCGACCAAAGCGTTGCAGTCAGGCGCCTGCGCGCCCATCATGGATCAGTTGAACGACCTTATGGCGCGGGTCGAGGACGTGAGACACAAGCGCTTGGCTCAGCATAACGCGCGGCGCACGCAGGTTTTGTACCGTTTCGCGCATGTGTTCGTGCAAGAATACGAGTCCGCCAAATTGGCGCGCGGCTGGCTGGATTTCGATGATCTGATCTTGAAAGCGGGTGCGCTTCTGACCGATCCATCCGTGGCGGCGTGGGTGCTGTTCAAGCTGGATGGCGGGATCGACCACATTCTGGTGGACGAGGCACAGGATACCAGCCCCGTGCAATGGCGCGTGATCGACAGCCTTGCGCGCGAATTCACCACCGGATCGGGCGCACGTGATGATGTGGAGCGTACGATCTTTGTGGTGGGTGACCCGAAACAATCGATTTATTCGTTCCAAGGCGCCGAACCGGCGGAATTTCAGCGGATGCAGCACAGCTTCGCAGACCGCTTACAGCAGGTCGGGCGTGCGCTAGCAGTTCAGCCGCTGGAATATTCGTTCCGATCCTCGCCCGCGGTGCTGGGATTCGTCGATATGGCGCTGGAAGGGCGCTCGGGCCTTGGGGGCGGCTTCAAGCACCGGGCGTTTTTCGGTGACAAACCGGGGCGCGTGGACCTGTGGCCGTCGATCGAGCCCGTAAAGCACGAGGAAGACCGGGATTGGAACGACCCCGTCGACCGCCCCTCGCCGCGTGATCATCGGGTGCAACTGGCAGATAGTCTGGCGGATGAAATCCAGCGGATGATCCGCGAAGAACGTCTGCCCGACGACAAGGGCGGCTCACGCCCCGTCGATCCGGGCGACATTCTGGTGCTGGTCAGGTCCCGAAGCGAGCTGTTTCACGAACTGATCCGTGCCTGCAAAGCGCGCGACATTCCCATCGCCGGGGCCGACCAATTGCGCATCGGGGCGGAACTTGCGGTGAAAGACCTGACCGCGCTTCTGTCCTTCCTTGCCACGCCCGAGGATGATTTGTCGCTGGCCACCGTGTTGCG
>CALJDH010000151.1 GCA_938023895.1 uncultured Aliiroseovarius sp. | reverse complement strand
CTGGGGCCGGCGGCGTTGTTTGCCTATGTGGCGCTGTTCGTCGGGTCGGTCAGCGCCTTCACCTTCTATGAATATTGCCACACATTGGCGCATCTGAACGTGCCAAAAGGCTGGTTCGGGCAACGCGTGACGCGCACTCATTTGGCGCATCATTTCCAAGATCACGAGGCCACCTTCCATGTCAGCTTTGGCATGAACTGGATCGACCGGCTGTTCGGCACCAAGCACGACGCGCAGATCGCACGCGAACGCTTTGACCGCGAAACGATCCTGTCGATGGGCATGGACCCCGAGGATCTGCGCCTTGTCACCGCCCGCAAGGCCTTTGGCATCACCAAGCATCCACGCCGCCGCCACAGCTAGGGCGCAGCAGCGCTAACGGTTTTGCTTTCCAAACCCCTTGTTTTCCTGTAAGGCGCACGCATCTGAGACGTGACGCTTCGACCCCGGCGCATGAAAAAGGTAGAGGGGTCGGTGGCAATGGGGCCACCATGAAAACGGAAGACCCGGAGGGCCGGGAGCGCTTCCAACTAGGAAAACATGATGTTTGACGTAACTAAAAAATCGATGGAGTGGGGCGAAGAAACCCTCACTCTGGAAACGGGCAAGGTTGCCCGTCAGGCCGACGGCACAGTCATCGCCACTCTGGGTGAAACTTCCGTCATGGCCAACGTGACCTTCGCGAAGGCACAGAAGCCCGGTCAGGACTTCTTCCCGCTGACGGTTCACTATAACGAAAAATACTATGCCGCTGGTAAAATCCCCGGTGGCTTCTTCAAACGCGAAGCACGTCCGACCGAAAAAGAGACGCTGACCTCGCGCCTGATCGACCGTCCGATCCGCCCGCTGTTCGTTCCCGGCTTCAAAAACGAAGTTCTGGTAATCTGCACCGTGCTGTCGCACGACCTCGTCAACGATCCCGACATCGTTGCGATGATCGCTGCCTCGGCCGCTTTGACCATTTCGGGCGCTCCGTTCATGGGCCCGATCGCCGCTGCGCGCGTTGGTTTCGAAGACGGTGAATACGTTCTGAACCCGACTTGCGACGACATGCACCAGCTGCGCAACAACCCGGACCAGCGTCTGGACCTTGTTGTGGCTGGCACCAAAGACGCCGTTATGATGGTGGAATCGGAAGCTTACGAGCTGACCGAAGCTGAAATGCTGGGCGCTGTAAACTTTGCTCACGAGCAGATCCAGCCTGTCATCGACCTGATCATTGATCTGGCCGAAGAAGCTGCAAAAGAGCCCTTCGACTTCCAGCCTGCTGATTACTCGGACCTGTATGCCGCTGTGAAAGCCGCTGGCGAAGACAAGATCCGCGCAGCTTACGGCAACACCGACAAACAGGAACGCGTTGCGGCCCTGTCGGTTGCCAAAGAGGAAATCGTTGCCGCTCTGACCGAAGAGCAGCAGGAAGACGAGAACCTTGGTTCGGCCCTGAAGAAGCTGGAAAGCTCGGTTGTTCGTGGCGACGTCGTGAAAACCGGCAAGCGCATCGACGGTCGTGCTCTGGACACCGTGCGCCCGATCGTTTCGGAAGCAGGCATCCTGCCCCGTACGCACGGTTCGGCCCTGTTCACCCGTGGCGAGACTCAGGGTCTGGTTGTGACCACTCTGGGCACTGGCGACGACGAACAGATGATCGACGCGCTGACCGGCACCTACAAGTCGAACTTCATGCTGCACTACAACTTCCCGCCCTACTCGGTCGGCGAAGTAGGCCGCTTTGGCTTCACTGGCCGTCGTGAAATCGGTCACGGCAAGCTGGCTTGGCGTGCGCTGCAGGCAGTTCTGCCGTCGGCAACCGACTTCCCCTACACCATCCGCGTTGTGTCCGAGATCACCGAGTCGAACGGCTCGTCCTCGATGGCATCGGTTTGTGGTGGCTCGCTGTCCATGATGGACGCGGCTGTTCCGCTGAAAGCCCCGGTTGCTGGTGTGGCCATGGGTCTGATCCTAGAAGATGACGGTTCCTACGCTGTTCTGACCGACATTCTGGGTGACGAAGATCACCTGGGTGACATGGACTTCAAAGTGGCTGGTACCGAAGACGGCATCACGTCGCTGCAGATGGACATCAAGGTCGCAGGCATTACGCCCGAGATCATGGAGAAAGCCCTGGCACAAGCCAAAGAAGGCCGTCTTCATATCCTCAGCGAGATGAACAAAGCGCTGTCGGAAGGCCGTCAGGAATTCTCGGCTCACGCTCCGCGCATCGAGACCATGAACATCCCGACCGACAAGATCCGTGAAGTGATCGGTTCGGGCGGTAAGGTCATCCGCGAAATCGTCGAAGTGTCGGGCGCCAAGGTCGACATCAACGACGACGGCGTAATCAAGATCGCATCGCCCAACGGCGACGCCATCGCCAAGGCTTACGAGATGATCCACGCGATCGTCGCCGAGCCGGAAGAGGGCGCGATCTACACCGGTAAGGTTGTGAAGATCGTCGACTTCGGCGCCTTCGTGAACTTCTTCGGCAAGCGCGACGGCCTAGTCCACGTATCGCAGATCGAAAACCGCCGCCTGAACCATCCTTCGGACGTTCTGAAAGAAGGCCAGGAAGTCAAAGTCAAACTGCTTGGCTTCGACGACCGCGGTAAGGTTCGCCTGTCGATGAAAGTTGTCGATCAGGAAACCGGCGAAGAGATCGCTCCTGAGCCGAAAAAGAAAAAAGACGAAGACTAAGCCTTCGCCTTTCGAAACAGAAAGCCCCGGTGGAAACACCGGGGCTTTTTTATTGGGGTGGTTCCGCAAATCGCCAAGCAAGGCAGGATTGGCATCTGACGCGCCATATCCCCCGTAGCAAAAAATTTAGCCGCGTCGTTTTTGTGTTAGAAATCTGCGCCCAATGGGGTTGGCTAGAACTGTAGTCGCAAACGGAGGAGTGCGAATGCAGGACCGTCCAGAAGATGCCCCAGTGAGCCGCGAGTGGAACTACCACCCCGACCTTCCGCTAGCAGACACATCAATCTTTCAGTGGCCCCCAAGCCCACGTTTCTTGGCGATCTGGCTTGCGCGCAACTGGCTGATGCTCAGCGAACGCGTACTTATGGTCTTGCTTGCAATTCTGCTTTGGCTGTTCGCCTTCCCCTCGATCGAACAAGCGACGCATTTTGGCGTCGGTTGGGTGACGCAAGTTTGGGTCGTCAACTTGCTGATCATGATCGTGGTCGCGGGCGGGCTTCACGGCTATTTCTACATGTGGCACGGACAGGGGAAGACGTTGAAATTCGACCGCCGAGACATGGCAACGGGCAATCGCCTTTGGGATTTCTCGAATCAAGTCCACGACAATATGTTCTGGTCGCTGGGCAGCGGAGTGGCGCAACTATCGGCGTTTCAAGTTCTGACCATGTGGTTGATGGCCAATGGCTATATTCCGACGATTACCTTTGCCGAGAATCCCGTCTGGTTCATTCTTGCGCTCATGCTGTTGCCGATCTGGTCGGCCTTCCATTTCTATTGGGTACACCGGCTTCTGCACGTGCCGTTCCTGTACAAACACGTACATTCTGTGCATCACCGAAACGTCAATGTCGGGCCGTGGTCCGGGTTCTCGATGCACCCGGTCGAGCACTGCATCTACCTGACATCTCTGATGATCCACTGGGTCATCCCAACCCACCCGATCCATCTGTATTTCCACGTTATCTATCTGGGGCCGGGGGCCGCGATGACCCATACGGGCTATGAGGATCTACTGATCAAAGACAAACGCCGGCTGGCGCTTGGCACCTTCTATCACCAGCTCCACCATCGCTACTATGAATGCAATTACGGCAATCAAGAAATGCCTTGGGATCGCTGGTTCGGGACTTTTCATGATGGGAGCGACCAGGCCACACAAGAGACTCGTCAGCGTAAAAAAGCGATGTACCAGAAAAGCCGAGGGTTGGATTGACGAGGTTGGGGTCTTGTCCAGACCTGAACTCGGGACTGACAGGCTAGCAACGGATCTAGATCGGAAAGATCGGGTTTTCCCGTGTCACGCCTTCACGCCCCTCACCCGTCAACAACCACGCATCGCGCCCCTCGATCACCACGGCCGAGATGGCTTTGCCGTGCCCGGCGCCCGTGTCGATGTTCAGACGATTGCCGTAATGCGTGACCGCGTCCACCGGCGTGTGGCCGTGAACGATCAGTGGGCCGTGGTCGGCGGCGCTGTCATAGAATTCCTTGCGGATCCAGCACAGGTCGTCCTCGGTTTGTTGATCCAAGGGCACGCCCGGGCGGATGCCAGCGTGTGCAAAATAGAGATCCCCCAACCGATAGCTGGACGGCAGGTTTGCCAGATAGTCGCGATGGCTTTCGGGCACCGCCGTGCGCGCCTTGGGGTGCAGTTGATAGGTCCGGACGCCATCCGGCACGTCGACCCCATAGCTCGCCAGCGTGTCGATTCCGCCAATCCGGGGATGCAGCCAATTGTGGTCAATCAGAAGCTGGGTATCGACCATCGGGTGTTCGCGCAGGAACA
>CALJDH010000150.1 GCA_938023895.1 uncultured Aliiroseovarius sp. | reverse complement strand
GCGCGGTTTCGGCTGCGCTATTGCGAGGGCGCGACGGCCCCCAACCTGCTGATCCTATGCGAAAAGATCGAGTTCCTGTCCGCATCAACAGCTGCCAATGCCGACCTTCCCCTGTTCATCGAGATCACGCAATCCGTGGCCCCGTTGACAAGCCTGAGCTTTCTGTTTGGCGAACGCGTGTCCGCGCGCGAGAGCGAGATGCAGGACATGCGCGACCAAGCCGACGCCTTCGACATCGCGCGGTTTCTGGTCTTTGCCGCCAGGGACGAGCGGACCATGTCCGCTGCCGCTGCTTTGGCGACGACACGTCCTGAGGTCGTCGGTGACTTCAATGTCTTGGCCCGCGCGTATGAGGATCTGGTGTCCGAAGTTGGTGCGCTGAAGGATGAATGGGAATACCTGCAGCAGCATTCCGGCATCCTGATCTGGCAGGTAATCGCCCTGTGCATGGTCAGCTTCGCGGCCCCGTTCCGACTGGGCAAATCCATCACCGAGTTACGCCACAGCATGTAAGAAGCGGGGCCGCGTTCTGCCGCCCCGCCCGACGTCCTGAGCCTTTATACGGTTTGATAGCTGGCACGTCCCTTGGCGGCGCTCTTCATCGCATTCATCGCCTCTGCGCTGGTCATCAGCTTAGTCGTGGATCCGCCTGACATCATGCCCGACGCCCCGACCACCAAGGCGCAAGCGGCCATGGTTTCGTCATCCGGCGCTTCGATCAGCGCCACAACATCATCGTCCCCGAAACAGAAAAACAGGTGATGCAGTTTGGCCCCCATACTGTCGATCATGGCCCCGGCAGCAGCTTCGCGGTCCTGCGGTTTGTCGACCAGAGCACGCAGACTGTCGGTGCTGTACTGGCCCCGAAATAGATAAAAAGACATATCAACCTCCTTATTGGAAATGGATGATAGGTCCCTGCCTTGCCTCGGCACTCGTGAAGACGATTGAACTTAGCACGTATTCCGACTCGCGCGTATCCGTCGAAAGGCTATAGTCCTGCCCCATGACCCCAGACCAGATCATTCACCACCTCGACCTCGCCCCGCATCCCGAAGGCGGGTATTATCGCCAGACATGGGTGGACATGGATGCCAACGGGCGTCCTAGCGGTACCTGCATCTATTTCCTGCTGAAAGAGGGCGAGCAAAGCCATTGGCACCGCGTCGATGCGACCGAGATCTGGCTGTATCACGCAGGCGCGCCCTTGGTGTTGTCGATGTCTAAGACCGACGAAGGCCCCGCCACCGACCTCATGCTTGGACCTGACCTTGCCGCAGGTCAGTCCCCGCAAATCATCGTGCCGAAGGATTACTGGCAAGCGGCGCGCACGACCGGAGCCTACACGCTGGTCAGCTGTACCGTTTCACCGGGGTTTCAGTTCGAGGGCTTCACGCTGGCCGCCCCCGGTTTTGACATCCCGCGCGTCTGATCAGGATCCGCCCAGCAGCACCGTGGACACTGGTACCATCGCGACCGATCCGACACGGTTGCCCACGCTCCACTCGACCAGAGCGGCCAGCGTTTCCGGCACTGCGCGGCCCATCAGGATCACGCCGTCCTGTTGATCAGCCTTAAAGGCCGCGTTGTCCAGAAAACGGCGGATAACCTTGTTGTCCTGCCCGTTTCCATCCAGATCACGGAACACCAACCCAGCCGGAACGCCGGTTTTCAACGCGTTCTTGTGACCGGTGTTCAGCCCCTCAGGCCGGGTGATCAGACCATGTCCAGAAGCTACTAGGATCTCCGAGACCTGACGCGATAGCGGCGCGTTGGTCTGAAAGCCGCTGTCAGGCGCCATATAAACGGCAACGCCCATGTTCAACTTGGACTGCTGCACCTGCAGGTTGACCTCGGCATCTGTCGGGGTGGCTTGGGGTGGCAGATCTGCCTGCATCACAAGCTCAACTCCGGCTGCACGGTAGAATGCAATGGCATCATCCAAATCTGGGGCTGTAACATCCAGAATGACGCTGACCGGGAAAGGCAGCTTATCGAAGCCTTCTAGCTTGGAGCGCTCTGGCCCCATATCTTTCAGGACTACAGCCATCAAAGGACGCCCCCCAAGGTCCAGCGCAGGAACCGCGTTGCGCTCGATCGCCAGGGGCGACGAAGACAGATCAAGCAGAGCCGGTTCAAGCGGCTGAGCCAAATCGATCGCGGGCGCGTCTTCCGCTGCATCGGCCGAGCTGATGCTGGGCAAGCGATTGGTGGTCACGCCGGTGGCACGATCTTCAAGGGGCGCAACACTTGTGCCCAACCCACTGCGCGCATCCGTGGTCACCTCAGGAGCGGCGGTTTCCGGCTCAATGACTTCGGGCAGGATCACTTCAGGCTCTACGGGTGCTGGCTCGGCAGGCGCTGGCTCGACCGGAGCGGGTTCGGTCGGAGCGGGTTCGGGCTGCACCTCGTCTGCGGCGTCCTCTACAGCTTCGGTTACTGGGGCTTCGGGCTGAATTGTTTCGGCGGCTTCAGGCACCTCGTCGGCGGCTTGCGTCGGCTCGGAAGTGGGTTCAACGGCTGGCTCAACCTCGGGGGATTCTTCCACCACAGCGGTCGCTTCTGGTTCAGGCACCACGACAACCTCAGGTGTTGCCTCGACCACGGGGACGTCAGTTGGGGCCGGTTCCTCGACCTGCACAACCGGCGCGGGGGCCGTCTGGATGGGTGGCAACATCGGTGACACGAATGCCAAACCGACCGCAGAGACCACTCCGCCAACAATCACACCTGAAAGGAAGCCTTTTGCCATGGCTTTTACCCCCTGAATACTCGATTGATCCCGCGCCGCTCTTGACCCTCGGCGCTTGCCTAGACCATGTATAGCCCGACAAGGGCATTACGTAACCCCTTCTGATACAACTTTGGCGAAAGGCCGCGAGATGATCCTGCTGATCGATAACTATGACAGCTTTACCTACAACCTCGTCCATTACTTTGGCGAGCTTGGGGCCGATGTGGTCGTGCGTCGGAATGATGCTTTGAATGTGCAAGAGGCGATGGGAATGGGTGCGGATGGGATCGTCCTGTCCCCCGGCCCCTGCGACCCGGCGCAGGCGGGCATCTGTCTGCCCCTGACCATGGCTGCCGCCGAAGCAAAGGTGCCGCTTTTCGGTGTCTGCCTTGGCCACCAGACGATTGGCGAGGCGTTCGGCGGCGACGTTGTCCGCGCGCCTGAAATCGTCCATGGCAAGATGGGCACCGTTTTGCACGAAGGCAAAGGCGTCTTCGAAGGCCTGCCCTCGCCGCTGCAAGCCACGCGCTATCACTCGCTGGTGGTGGATCGCGCCACCCTGCCCGACTGCCTTGAGATCACTGCCGAGCTGGACAACGGTCTGATCATGGGTCTGCGCCACAAAGAGCTCGAAATCGAGGGCGTGCAGTTCCACCCCGAAAGCATCCGGTCCGAACACGGCCATGCGATGCTGGAAAACTTCCTGAAGAAAACAAAGGTGGCGGCATGAGCGACGCGATGAAACCTCTGATTTTTGCGGCCACCGAAGGCCCGCTGTCGCGCGGTCAGGCCGAAGACGCGTTTGAAGAGCTGTTTGAAGGCCGCGCGACACCTGCCCAAATGGGCGCGTTGCTGGCCGCCATGCGGACGCGCGGGGAAAGCGTGGCAGAATATTCCGCCGCTGCCGCCGTCATGCGCGCCAAGTGCAACGCAGTGAACGCGCCCGAGGGCGCGATGGACATCGTCGGCACCGGCGGCGACGCGTTGGGCACCCTGAACATCTCGACCGCGACCGCATTCGTTGTCGCGGGCGCCGGCGTGACCGTTGCCAAACATGGCAACCGTAACCTGTCGTCGAAATCGGGCGCCGCGGACGCGCTGACCGAGATGGGCGTGAACGTGATGGTCGGCGCGGATGTGGCCGAGCGCGCGATCAACGAGGTCGGCATTGGCTTCATGATGGCCCCGATGCATCACCCGGCGATCAAGCACGTGATGCCCGTCCGTCAGGAAATGGGCTGCAAGACGATCTTCAACATTCTTGGTCCGCTGACCAACCCGGCAGGCGTCAAGCGCCAGCTGACCGGTGCCTTTGCAGCGGATCTGATCCACCCGATGGCCGAGACGCTGTTGGCGCTTGGGTCCGAAAAAGCGTGGCTGGTGCATGGATCCGAGGGGATGGACGAGATTTCGATCACCGGCACGACCGCTGTGGCAGCGGTCGAGGACGGAGCAGTGCACACCCGCGAAATTCACCCCGAAGACGCTGGCCTGCCAGTGCATCCGCTGGCCTCGATCCTTGGCGGTGAGCCCGCCGAGAACGCCGTCGCCTTCCGCGCCCTGCTGGACGGTGAAGCGTCTGCCTATCGCGATGCGGTGCTGTTCAACGCCGCCGCCGCACTGATCGTGGCCGACAAGGTGGGCGATCTGAAATCCGGCGTCGAGATGGCAGCGGAAAGCATCGACAGCGGTGCGGCAAAAACCAAGATCGAGGCGCTGGCTGCGCTGACATCGGCGGCGTAAATTTACTGGCCGGTCACCATACCGGCCACGCGCCGACCGCCCCCTGGGCGGCGCGTATCGCGCCACCCGCGGTCGGCTTCCACCAAGAA
>CALJDH010000149.1 GCA_938023895.1 uncultured Aliiroseovarius sp. | reverse complement strand
TGTTCGCCTCGATGGTGGATCAGGCCCAGTCGAAGTTTGCAGATCTCGGAGCGGCTGCGGGCGAAACCGTAGGGCGCCAGCTTTTGGAACTGCTTGGCCTTGCCCTTGACGAAACGGTTGACGCAAGCTCCAGCAACCTTTCTGCAGTTCGTACCGCACACATCTCCCGGGTCGAGAAATTTATCCGCGAGAACCTTAAGAACCCAAACTTGTCCCCCGATCTGATCGCCGAAAGCTGCGGGATCTCCAAACGCTACCTGCATGACCTGTTCAAAGATGTGAATGGCACGGTCAGTCAGCAAATTCGGGATCAACGCCTGATCGCAGCGCGGGATCGTCTGGCCACGGCACCGGGGCTTCCGATTTCGGAGGTATCTTATCGATTTGGATTTTCGGATCAGGCGCAGTTCTCTCGCCTGTTCAAGAGCAAGTTCGGGATCACCCCCTCTGCCTTCAGGGTCGAGGTCAGTAGATGACCTGACCGCCGCGGCCCAGATGATGCTGGGTACACTGGCGCATGAACGGCTGGCCAATAAGCTTATGGAGAGCTTGTCTGCGCAGAAGCTGTAAAAAAGAAAAGGCCCGCCGGGTGGGCGGGCCTTTCGTGTCTTGTGCGATGTCCGATCAGACGGCGTCGGTCAGGGCCGGAACAGCCTCGAACAGGTCGGCAACCAGACCGAAGTCGGCAACCTGGAAGATCGGGGCCTCTTCGTCTTTGTTGATCGCAACGATGATCTTCGAGTCTTTCATACCAGCCAAGTGCTGGATGGCGCCCGAGATGCCCACGGCGATGTACAGTTCCGGAGCAACAACCTTACCGGTCTGACCAACTTGCAGGTCGTTCGCGGCATAGCCCGAGTCAACGGCTGCACGCGATGCGCCAACAGCGGCGCCCAGCTTGTCGGCCAGTGTCTCGATCAGGGCGAAGTCCTCTTCCGAACCCACGCCACGGCCACCCGACACAACAACGCCAGCCGAGGTCAGCTCGGGGCGGTCGCTTTCGGCAACCTTGTCTTCAACCCATTCCGACAGGCCGGGATTGTCAGCAGCACCGATGCTTTCAACGCCAGCCGAACCGCCTTCACCAGCAGCGTCGAAGGTCGACGTACGGAAGGTGATGACCTTCTTGGCGTCCGACGACTTGACAGTCTGCATGGCGTTACCGGCATAGATCGGGCGCTCGAAGGTGTCGCCGTCGACCACGGCGGTCACGTCCGACAGGACCATCACGTCCAAGAGGGCAGCAACGCGCGGCATGACGTTCTTGGCGTCGGTGGTGGCGGGGGCAACGATGTGCTCGTAATCGCCAGCCAGCGAGACGATCAGGGCTGCGGTCGGCTCGGCCAGGCGGTGACCCAGCGATGCGTCTTCGGCAACCAGAACCTTGGCCACGCCGTCGATTTTCGCAGCGGCTTCACCAGCAGCGGCAGCAGATGCGCCAGCGGCCAGAACGGTTACGTCACCCAGAGCTTTCGCAGCGGTGACAGCCTTGGCGGTGGCGTCCAGCGCCAGTTCACCATTGGTAACTTCAGCAAGAAGAAGAACAGCCATTATACAGCCCCCGCTTCCTTGAGTTTCGATACAAGCTCGTCCACCGAGCCAACGATGATGCCAGCGGCGCGTTCGGCCGGCTCCGAGGTCTTCACGATCTCGAGGCGCGGGGTCACGTCAACGCCGTAATCCGCAGCGGTCTTTTCGTCCAGCGGCTTCTTCTTGGCTTTCATGATGTTCGGCAGCGACGCATAGCGCGGCTCGTTCAGGCGCAGGTCAACGGTGACGATGGTCGGCATCTTCACCTTGATGGTCTGCAGGCCGCCGTCGACTTCACGGGTCACAACAGCGTTGTCGCCATCGATGTCCAGTTCCGACGCAAAGGTGCCTTGCGACCAACCCAAGAGGGCCGACAGCATCTGACCGGTGGCGTTCATGTCGTTGTCGATGGCTTGCTTGCCTGCCAGAACCAGGCCGGGCTGCTCTTCTTCAACAACTTTGGCCAGGATCTTGGCAACGGCCAGCGGCTCGATGTCGTTGTGGACGTCGTCAGCAGCATTCACCAGAATGGCGCGGTCTGCACCCATGGCCAGAGCCGTGCGCAGGGTTTCCTGAGCCTGCTTTACGCCGATGGACACGACGACGATCTCGTCAGCTTTACCGGCTTCCTTCAGGCGGATGGCCTCTTCGACGGCAATCTCGTCAAAGGGGTTCATCGACATTTTTACGTTGGCAAGATCGACACCGGTCCCGTCCGCTTTCACACGAACTTTCACGTTGTAGTCGATCACGCGCTTCACAGGCACAAGCACCTTCATTGGCGTGGTTCTCCTTGTTTGTTACCGAGTAGGTTCGGGGGTCTCCCCCCGATAGTCATAGAAGCCGCGTCCGGCTTTGCGCCCGACCCAGCCTGCTTCCACATATTTCACCAGCAGCGGGCAGGGGCGGTATTTGGTGTCTGCCAGCCCGTCATGCAGCACGTTCATGATCGCCAGACAGGTGTCCAGACCGATGAAATCCCCCAGTTCCAGCGGGCCCATCGGGTGGTTCGCACCCAGCTTCATCGACGCATCAATGGACGAGACAGATCCGACGCCTTCATACAGCGCATAGCAGGCTTCATTGATCATCGGGATCAGGATGCGGTTTACGATGAAGGCGGGATAGTCCTCGGCGCTGGCGGCGGTCTTGCCCAGCTTTTCCACCACGGACAGACAGGCCTGATAGGTGGGCTCGTCCGTGGCAATGCCACGGATCAGCTCGACCAGCTTCATCAGGGGCACCGGGTTCATGAAATGGAACCCCATGAAACGTTCAGGGCGGTCGGTGCCACTGGCCAGACGGGTGATCGAAATCGACGAGGTGTTCGACGTCAGAATGGTGTCAGGCGACAGATGCGGCAGCAGCGTATCGAAGATCTGTTTCTTAAGCGCTTCGTTCTCGGTGGCGGCTTCGATCACCAGATCGGTTGGGCCAAGATCGGGCAGCTTCAGCGTGGTGCTGATCCGGCCCATCGCGTCCGCCATCTCTTGCGCGGAAATCAAATCGCGCGTGACCTGACGCTCCATGTTCTTGGTGATGCGAGCAACGGCGGCATCCAGACTGTCTTGGCTAATGTCGTTCAGGCGGACTTCGTATCCGGCAAGGGCCAGAACATGTGCGATGCCGTTACCCATTTGCCCGGCGCCAATAACGCCCACTGTCTCGATGCTCATATGTGTTTCCTTCTGGTCACGCTGCGCGGGCAGGCGCCCGCGTTGCGTTTGGTTATGCACAGACTATGCGCCGCGTGGTTGCAGGCGCAAGGGTTAAGGGGGCCTGAAGGAAACATCGCACATTTTAAGATTAGCAATTTGACAAGGGTTACGACCGACACTGTGTCTTGGGTGAAAATGAAGGAGTGGGTGGGATGGCCTATGATATCCTTGGGAAAGGGGCATTGGATTATTTTCCGTGTCGGTACAAGACCTCGAAAATCCTGTTCAGGGGGCCAAAACGCGATCTCAGCGTCCCTTATGTGGCGGTCTTGGGCGGGACCGAGACATACGGCCGTTTTATGGAGCATCCCTACCCCGAGCTGCTCGAAGTTCAACTGAGACGTGCAGTGGTGAATTTCGGCTGTCCAAATGCAGGGCTGGATGTGTTCGTGCATGATCCCGCGTTGCTGAAGCTATGTAACAGCGCCACGGATATCGTGATCCAGCTACCGGGTGCGCAAAACCTGTCCAATCGGTTCTACGCGGTCCATCCGCGCCGGAACGATCGGTTCCTGCGGGCATCCAGCATGTTGAAATATCTGTATCCCGAGTTGGACTTCACTGACTACCACTTCACGGGACACTTGATTGGGGCGCTGCAATCCACGTGTCCGCAACGGTTCGAAGTGGTGCGAAAAGAGCTGCAGCAGGCGTGGGTCGGGCGACTGAAAGGATTGCTGTCGCGATTGGACCTGCGCGTTACTCTGGTCTGGATGGCGGACCACCAGATTGGGTGCCTTGCGGGCGATGCAATGGGCTCGGATCCTCTGTTCGTAGATCAGGACATGATCGACGATGTCCGCCCCTATGCACGCGATCTGGTCAAGGTCGTACCGACGCCTGATGAAATCGCAGCCGGACAACAAGGGCTGCTGCATTCCGAGATGGACGCCGCCGCGGCCCAAATGATGCTGGGTACACTGGCGCATGAACGGCTGGCCAATAAGCTTATGGAGAGCTTGTCTGCGCAGAAGCTGTAAAAAAGAAAAGGCCCGCCGGGTGGGCGGGCCTTTCGTATCTTATGCGATGTCCGATCAGACGGCGTCGGTCAGGGCCGG
>CALJDH010000148.1 GCA_938023895.1 uncultured Aliiroseovarius sp. | reverse complement strand
ACCATCATCGGGCTGGTTCTGGGTGTGATGTAAGAAACAAGAAGGGGCCCGACGTCTCGGACCCCTTCCTCACCCCACGTGCTCCCTCAGCACCGCACGTGTCTCTGAATTCAAGGTCCGACCGTCCTGGTCTTCGTAGATGAAGCTAGCGCAGGTTTCGGCACCGCGCAATTGAATTGACCGTAAAATACCGTTCAATTGCAGTGGTTTACATTCACCTTCCGTTAAAGACTCAAAAAGCGCGACCCGAGGGGCCGCGCTTTGAAAAGGTCAGGTGTCTGGGCGGTTTAGCCGTAGACGGCCTCTTTGCCGAAATGCTTTACCAGCATGTAGTACACAACGGCGCGGTACTTGTTGCGCTCGCTGCGGCCATAGGTTTCGATCACAGCGTTGATCGCGTCCATCAACTGCGGACCATCTGTCAGGCCCAGCTTCTTGATCAGGAAGTTGTTTTTGACGGTCTCAAGCTCGCTTTCCTGCGTTGCAGCCACGGTCGAGGCATCGTCATTATAGATTGCAGGACCACAGCCAATTGTCACCTTGGTCAAAAGATCCATATCCGGCGACATGCCGCATTTGTTCTTAAGGTCATCTGCATATTTCGCGATCAAGTCGTCACGTTTTCCCATCTGTGTCTCCCAATTTTATGGACGTTCAATGCATTTCCTCGAAACTCTAGGCGCAATCGGGATTTCCACAAAGGAAAAGTTTGCCGCAGCTTTCCCCCTAGGTTTTTTCGCCTATCTGGCACAGGATGTCGGCGACACATATTGCTTGAGGAGAAAACAATGGGTCTTTGGAGCTTCGTAAAAGGTGCTGGTAAATCGCTGTTTGGTGGTGACGAAGCCGCATCCGCCGACAGCCTGAACAAGGAAGTTGCCGATCTGGGCATCGACACCTCGGGTCTGGATATTCAGGTCGAGGGCGAAAAAGTCACCGTAAAAGGCGGCGAGAACCTGAGCGCGGAAGAGCGCGAGAAGGTCATCTTGGCCGTGGGTAACGTTGAAGGCGTCGCCGAGGTCGAGGCCGATCTTGAGGCCGAGCCCACCTTCCACACCGTTGAAAAGGGCGACACGCTTTGGGCGATCGCTGAAAAGACACTGGGCAACGGCGCGCGTTACAAAGAGATCTTCGAAGCCAACAAGCCGATGCTGAAGGATCCTGACCTGATCTATCCGGGCCAGAACCTGCGCATTCCCAACTAATTTCGCTGAATAAGCCTTTGATTACGGCCTCGCACATGCGGGGCCGTAATTTTATTTTGGATAATCGTTGTAAACCGCAACTTTCTGCTTGAGGCGCCGCGCATTTCCCTGTCTCATCCCGTGGACAAAACAGACACGAGGGAACACAGGAATGGCGTCTTATCTTAAATCCACACCGACACGTGACGGTTACTTTGGCGACTACGGCGGCGCGATGTTGCCGCCCCCGCTGGAGCCCCATTTCAAAGAAATCCGCGAGGCCTATGACCGGATCTCGAAGTCGGCAGACTTCATCGCCGAGCTGCGCCACATCCGTAAGCACTTCCAGGGCCGTCCGACCCCGGTGTCCTATCTGAAAAACCTGTCTGATCAATGTGGTGGTGCCCAGATCTACGCCAAGCGCGAAGACCTGAACCACACCGGCGCACACAAGCTGAACCACTGTATGGGCGAAGGTCTGCTGGCCAAGTTCATGGGCAAGAAAAAGCTGATGGCCGAAACTGGTGCAGGTCAGCACGGCGTGGCGCTGGCCACTGCCGCCGCTTACTTTGGTCTGGAATGCGAAATCCACATGGGCGAGATCGACATCGCCAAGGAAGCCCCCAACGTAACCCGCATGAAGCTGCTGGGTGCCGAAGTTGTTCCCGTGGGCTTTGGCGGTCGTTCGCTGAAAGAGGCCGTGGACAGCTGTTTTGGCAGCTACATGGAGCAAGCTGACGAAGCCCTGTTCGCAATCGGTTCGGTCGTGGGTCCGCACCCGTTCCCGATGATGGTCCGCGACTTCCAGCACGTCGTGGGTGTCGAAGCACGCGATCAGTTTATCGAGATGACCGGCGGCCTGCCCGACATCGTTGCCGCCTGTGTGGGCGGTGGTTCGAACGCAATGGGCCTGTTCTCAGGCTTTATCGACGATGACGATGTGGAACTCTATGGCGTTGAACCGATGGGCACCTCGTCAAAACTGGGCGAACATGCCGCGACGATCACCTTCGGGGAAGACGGCGACATCCACGGTTTCCGCACCATGGTCCTGAAGGACGAAAACGGCGAGCCTGCCCCCGTGCACACCGTTGCCTCGGGTCTGGACTATCCGGGTGTTGGCCCGGAGCACGCGCACCTGCACCGCACCGGCAAGGCGAACTATACCGCCTGTGACGACAAAGAAGCGCTGAACGCCTTCTTCTCGGTCAGCCGCACCGAAGGCATCATCCCGGCACTAGAAAGCGCCCACGCCGTTGCCTTTGCCATGCGCGAAGCACCGAAGCATCCGGGAAAGTCGATCCTGATCAACATGTCGGGCCGTGGCGACAAGGACATTGACTATGTGACTGAAAACTTCGGCTTCGGCGAAGACCTCTGATCACGTGTCGCACCCCCCTCTTTTCCTTGTCGGAAATATCCTGGGGTGAGCGGCGCAGCCGCGAGGGGCAACGCCCCTTACACACATCCAAAACGCAAAGCGCCGCCCAACCGGGCGGCGCTTTTCCATTCTGATACCTTATTGGCTCAGTAACGATAGTGTTCCGGCTTGAACGGGCCTTCGGTCGACACGCCGATATAGTCCGCCTGTTCCTTGTTCAGCGACGACAGTTTCACACCGATGCGGTCCAGATGCAGACGGGCGACTTTTTCGTCCAGATGCTTAGGCAGGATGTAAACTTCGTTGTTGTATTCATCGCCTTTGGTCCACAGCTCGATCTGAGCCAGAACCTGGTTGGTGAACGAGGCCGACATCACGAAAGACGGGTGGCCGGTGGCGTTGCCGAGGTTCAGCAGGCGACCTTCCGACAGCAGGATGATGCGGTTGCCCGAGGGCATCTCGATCATGTC
>CALJDH010000147.1 GCA_938023895.1 uncultured Aliiroseovarius sp. | reverse complement strand
AGGATGCCCGCATCCCCACCCGGGAAATCGGCACGGGCCGAGCCCCCATCCGGCATGAACAGTGTGTCGCCCACGAATGCGGCATTCCCGACCACATGCACCATACAGGCGGGCGTATGGCCCGGCGTATGCATGGCAAATACGTCCATATTGCCGATTTTGTAGGTGTCGCCATCCTCGAACAAAGCGTCGAACTGGCTGCCGTCGCGCTGGAATTCGGTGCCTTCATTGAAGACCTTTCCGAACACGTCCTGCACAACGGTGATCTGGCTGCCGATGCCGATCTTGCCGCCCAGCTTTTGCTGGATATAGGGCGCTGCCGACAGGTGATCCGCGTGAACATGGGTTTCGATCAGCCACTCAAGCTTTAGCCCATTGGACTGGATATAGTCGATAATCTCATCCGCATGCTCGTGCGAAATCCGGCCAGCGGCGTAATCGATGTCCATGACACTGTCGATCACCGCACAGGCATCCGAGGTCGGATCTTTGACCACATAGGAAATCGTGTTCGAATCCGGCTCGAAGAAGGCTTTCACTTCGGGGATCAGGTCGGTGTTTACGGGATAGTCAGTCATGACATGTCCTTTCCTTGGGGCCCGGATTGGGATCCGGAGTTAGCTTGTAGTTGCGGCGTCGCGCTGTTGCGCGCTCCGCTGGATCATGAAGCGGGCGATGAAGATGCCCACGATGAATGAGGCCGTGAAGATCAGAACGTCCGGGTTGCCGGTCGACAGCACGGGAAGCGAGGCACCGGGGCAGAAGCCGGCCAGACCCCAGCCCAGACCAAAGGTGAAGGACCCGCCGATCAGACGGCGATCAATCAGTTTGGTGCCCGGCAAGGTAAAGCCATTGCCGAAGACCGGTTTGGGGCGTTTCAGCACCAGGAAATAGCCAGGCGCCGTGACCACAATCGCAGCACCCATCACGAAGATCAGGCTTGGGTCCCAAATGCCTGCAAAGTCGAAGAAGTTCAGGACTTTGGCAGGGTTGGCCATGCCAGAAATCGAGATACCAAGGCCGAAGATCAGGCCGATAACGTAGATGACGATCAACTGCATATCGGTCTCTCCTTACAGGCCAAAGATGTGGCGGGTGACGAACACCATCAGGGTGATCCCGGCCATAAAGCTAAGTGTGGCGACGAAGCTGCGCGGAGACAAGCGCGACATGCCGCAGACCCCGTGGCCAGACGTACAGCCCGACCCGTAGGTCACGCCGATCCCGACAATGACGCCGCCGACGATCATGGACAGCTTACTGACGGGCACTTGGATCGCGGGAAACTCGCCCGCAATGAACAGATAGACAAGCGGGCCGGTGACCATTCCGGCCAGAATGGCCGCACGCCACGCCCAGTCGGCCGAGCTGCTGGGCTGCATGAAGCCGGTCAAAATGCCGGTCGCCCCCAGAATATTGCCGCGCACCCACATCAGAAGCACCGAGGCCAAGCCGATCAAGGCGCCTCCGAGCGATGCTGCCAGCGGTGTGAATTCAGTTTCGATCATGTCATGCCTCACCAGGATTTCTGTTCGCGTGTTAAACTTAGGACGCCTCTAGGTGCGGGACAAGACTTACATTCACTTTTTTGAATGTTTTTTATCCCGACCTTGCGTCAAGCAAAAGCCCCGCATGTCATTGCGACACGCGGGGCCTTGTTTTTCAAGCCAAATCGACTTTACTCAGAAATTGCTTCCTGCACAATTCCGTCCAGAAGCGCTTGCACTTTCTGCATCTCGCCCTCGGGATAGGTGCGATATCCAACGCGGACTTCGCCGTTCATATCGGTCACAAAGACGCTATAGGGGCAGAAAGAGATGTTGGCGGCATCTGCTTCCATCACCTCGCGGCTGATCTTGGCCGAACAGAACAGAAAGATGTCGGCGGCGTTAAAGATGGTCACATCCGACCCAACATCGCCCTTTGTGCGCTCAAGCATTTCGCCCGTGTGGCTGACATAGTCGATCACCAGCCCCTGCCCCACAATGGCGGTTTCAACCGCAAAGGTCGCGTCTTCAAAGTCACCATTAAAGGTATATGTGATGGCATTGTCGCTCATCTGCTTGCCGTGACCGTCAGCAAAGGCCGGGGCGGAAAGGGCTGCGGCAGCCACCAGTACTGTTCCAAGAATCTTGCGCATAAGTCTTCCTCCTAATTTTGAGGGCCGTTCGCGCAAAGCCCCTTACATAAAACGGGGCCCGGACTACCGGACCCCGCGTTGATCTAAACATATTCGCCAAATCGAATATTGGCAAGACAATCAGCCAAACATGTCCGAGGTGATCCCGGCATACCAACCTACGCTTTCCTCGTAAGTGGCCTGACGCAGTTCGCCATCTTCGCCCACTTTGCTGATGAAGCCGTCAACCTTGGCGATCTTTTCGTCCGTGGCTTCATAGCTTGCGCCCACTTTCACACCATCATCATCGCTGATTAGCGACCAGCAGGTGTTGGTGAACTTGGCCGGGAACAGTTTCGATCCGGTCAGCGCCGAACGTACGGCCATC
Source organism: uncultured Aliiroseovarius sp. (assembly GCA_938023895.1). Lineage (GTDB taxonomy): Bacteria > Pseudomonadota > Alphaproteobacteria > Rhodobacterales > Rhodobacteraceae > Aliiroseovarius. The sequence goes on along the minus strand of CALJDH010000147.1, from coordinate 4,816 downwards.
GCGGCAACTTTCGCCTGACTGTTGGCGGCGAAGCCCGATTTCGGCATATCACCCTGAGACGAGGCATCGCCCAACACGTGGATATTCTCGTCCACGCGGCTTTGCATCGTGTGCGGGTTGACCGGTGCCCAGTTACCCTCGGTGATGCCAGCCATGTCACAGATCTTGCCAGCTTTCATCGCGGGAATGACATTACAGACATCAACCTTGGTTTCTTCGCCGTCAATCGTGACTGTCATGTCATGCGGGTTGACCGAGACATTGCCGCCACCGAAGTCACCGCCGATCCAGTCGATCATGCCATCGTAGTGACGCGACCAACCATCCTGGAACAGCGCCATTTTCGAGAACTTCTCTTTCGGGTCGGCAATGATGATCTTCGCTGTCGGGTTCTTCTTCGACAGGATATTGGCGATCATCGAGATCCGCTCGTACGGGCCAGGAGGGCAGCGGAACGGGTTGGGCGGCGCAACCATCGCAAAGGTGCCACCTTCCGGCATCGCCTCGACTTGTGCCTTCAGAAGTTCGGACTGCGAGCCTGCCTTATACGCATGCGGCATGGCATTCTGATGGGTGACATCCCAGCCTTCGACGGCACCATCGACAAAGTCGATGCCCGGCGACAGAACCAAACGGTCATAGTTCAGCGTAGCGCCACCAGCGAGCGACACAGTGCGCGCTTCGCGATCGATGCCGACGGCCCAGTCATGCACAACGTTGATGCCATATTCCGATGCCAGCTTGCCATAGCTGTGCGCGATCGAACCCAGTTCGCGGAACCCCGCCATATAGAGGTTCGAGAAGAAACAGGTGTAATAGCTGCGGCTTGGTTCAACCAAAGTGACTTCGATTTCGCCTTTCGAATCCTTTGCAATGTAACGCGCCGCGGTTGCACCACCTGCGCCACCACCAACAACAACAACCTTCGGCTTGCCGTGGCCAGCCGCATGCACCATCGGTGCAGTAAGTGTTGTTGCTGCCGCACCGGCGGCTGCTCCGCCCATGAACAAACGTCTGTTAATCTTCATATTTTCCTCCCTGATTGGCTGTGTGAGCGCACAACCTTCGCGTGCCATAGATTGAGTGTAATCTATGTATAGTACATTACGGCTCCACAACTTCAAAGTAAGCTGCCAAAGCCGCAATCTCGTCATTGGACAAGCGCCCGGCCATCATCTGCATGACTGGATGCGGGCGGAACTTGTCCTTGTAAGCATGCATGGCGATCACGAAATCCTCGGCAGGCCAGCCGATGATGCCCGGAATACCGTCGTTATCGCCGGTCAACTGGTGACACGACGTGCATTCAGACGACAGGTATTCGCCATAATCCGGGTCGCCCTGAATGGCCAAAATGGCCGGATCAACTTCGTGGTCGGTGCCCGCCACGGTGGGCGCAGCTTCCGGGATGTCGCCCGGGTTGTCCGAGTAACGGCGCAGGAACGCCAGCAGGTCAGCCCTCTTTTGTTCGTCTTTCAAACCGCGATAGGACATGCGTGTATCGGACGCGAACGCCTTCGGGTTTTCGATATAGCGATCCAGAAGATCAAACTCCCAAATCAGGCCGTCCTTGCCCATACGCGCCAGACCCTTGGAGTATTTGAACCCCTCTTCCGACCCGGCACGACGGCCGAAAATTCCGTTCAGATGGGGGCCCACACGGTTCTTGGCGCCTTCGCCAACCGCATGGCAAGACTTACATTCTTTCCAGAGCTTCTCACCATCTTCGGCATTGCCGATTTCATTGGAAAAAGAAGGCGTTGTGGCGCATATCGCAACCGTCAGCCCAATCGCAGCGTTTCTAATCCAGTTCATGTGGACACTTTAAACGGCAAGCCTCATCCACTCAATAATAATCATATACAAATGCATGCATAAGCGGAAATTATGTTGCGCTATAACAAAACGGGCGCCGCATCATCTGCAGCGCCCGCTTTCTAGCGTTGTGAGTGGTCAGATTACTGACTGTGCGACTTCAGGAATTCCAAGATCGCAGCGATGTCCTTGTCCTTTTTCAGACCCGCAAAGGACATTTTGGTGCCCTTCATGTATTTGCGCGGGTTCGCCAGATAACCGGACAGTTCAGCCTCGTCCCAAACCAGACCACCTTCGGCGGCAGCCAGCATCGGTTTCGAGTACTTGAACCCGTCAACCGTACCCGCGGCACGACCATAGACACCGTTCAGGATCGGACCAGTACCGTTCTTGGCCTTATCGCCAACCTTGTGGCAGGCCTTGCATTTCTTGAAGACCTTCTCGCCTTTGGCGACCAGTTCGGCATCCAACGCCATTGCGGGAGCGGCTTCTTCGGCGGCAGGATCTTCAACTGCGACCTCGGTGACTTCAGCTTCGGCGGGCGCGGCAGCGGCAGCAGCCGTCCCCATCACAGCCTGGCTGATCGGCGTCGCATCCGTTCCCGAGTTCGGGTCACCCGGGAACACCACGGTGGTTGTGATCTCAACCGCGCCTGACTTACAATCGCTCATACAGCGGTTGGTGAATTTGCCGTATTCGGTGTCCGCACGATCATCAACGATAAAGCCTTCTGCGTTCGGCATCGCGACATCCAAGAACGTCTCTTTCGACAGGACGAAATCATCGTCGACCAGATCGTTCGAGTAGAGGATATACGCCACGATCGCATAGACGTCGTCATCCGACAGCGTGCCTGCAGCGCCAAACGGCATCGAGCGGCGCACATAGTCGAACGTGGTCGAGAGGTACGGCCAGTAAGAACCCACCGTTTTCAGCGGATCTTCATGGTCCAAGGTGTCCGCGCCACCGGCCAGTTTCGGCCAGTTGCCCGCGCCTTCGGCAAATTCACCGTGGCACACCGCACAGGCTTCCGCGAAAACTTCTTCACCGGTCCAGACATCACCCTTGCCGGCAGGCAGGTTCGATCCATCCGGGAACACGTCAATGTTCCACGCCGCGATCTCGGCCTCGGTCGCAGCGCGACCCAGACCCAGCTTTTCAGCCATCGCAGGGGCAGCGGTCAAAGTGGCAACCGAAGCTGCCATCAGAAATTTAGGAAACTTCGACATTGTTTGCCTCCCCGTTTGCGTTGACGTGCCACGTCTGGATGCAGTTGTTGTGATAGATCGAGTTCAGGCCACGCACTTCACGCAGCTGCGCCTTGGTTGGCTGAACATAGCCAGTGTCGTCCATCGCACGCGATTGAACGAACATCTCGGATCCATCCCAGTTGATGTCCAGATAGAAGCGGGTCAGCGCCATCGGCTTGCCCGGCTCGGCCAGACGGGCCTCTTGCCAGGTCACGCCACCATCCAGCGACACGTCGACGGCGGTGATTGCACCGTTGCCCGACCACGCCAGACCAGTGATGACCAGCGGCCCTTTGCCGTGCTTGATCGGCATCTGCGGGCTGGGGCTGGTGACAACCGATTTGGCATCCATCGCCCAGGTCCACTTGCGGCTTGTGCCGTCTTCCAGCGTGTCGGTGTATTTCGAGGTCTCTTCGCGGCTCTCAACCGGCTTGTCCATCACTTCGATGCGACGCAGCCATTTGACCCACATGTTGCCTTCCCAACCGGGAACGACCAGACGGACCGGATAGCCATGCTCCATCCGCAGAGCTTCGCCGTTGGCTTTGAAGGCGACCATACAGTCGTCCAGCGCCTTCTCCATCGGGATCGAGCGGCCGTTCGAAGACGCATCTGCGCCTTCGACGTAAACCCATTTGTCCTTCAGATCGCCAGCAGCATCCAGACCAGCCTCCTCCAGCAGGGTGCGCAACGAAACGCCGGTATATTCCATGTTGTGGATCATGCCGTGGGTGTACTGCGCGCCGTTCAGCTGCGAGCCCGCCCATTCCATGCCGGTATTGGCCGCACATTCCAGGAAGAAGGTCTGCTGCGCACGCGGGAAACGCTCGAGGTCTTCATAGGTGAAGACCAGCGGCGTATCGACCAGACCGTTGATCATCAGACGGTAGTCTTCTTTCTTCAGCGTGATCGCGCCCGAGTGATGGCGTTCAAACGCACAACCCTGCGGGGTGATCGTACCGTCCAACGCGTGGATCGGCGTGAAGTTGATTGAGGAAATCGTGTCGGCGGTCAGCCATTCCACGTTGCGGCGCACAACGTCGCCCTCGAACTCGATCGGCATACCGTACGGCGTGGCGTCTACGCCCTCGCCCAGACCGGATGCCCATTCCTGTACTTCGGTAATCAGCGGATCGCCTTCGGCGCTGGCAGCACCTGCGGCGCCCAGAGCAGCACCTGTTGCGGCGGCCCCTTTCAGGAAACCGCGACGCGAGGTCCCGGTGCCTTTGGTTTCAGTCGACATATGTCAAACCTCCTATTTGGCTGTTTGGCTAAAAGTGTCCCGCCGCCCTGCCCTTCAGACCAGACGGCGGGTGTTCAATGGATTACGCGCCCACCACCTGAACCGAGTTGTTCGGATCAAGTTTGATGGTGCCTTGTTTCTTGATGTGGCTTTCGACGACATCCCAGATCTGCGGCCCTTCGGTGCCTTCATTGACCGAGGCCCATCCCGCGACAACATAGGTCTTCGAGGGGTCGATCTTCTCGCCGGTTTTCAGAAGGGTCATATCGGTGATGCGTTCGCCCTGCGGCTTGTTGATGTCGATGCGGTAGCCCATGCCACCGATGCGCACCATGTCGCCGCCCTGCTGATAGTAGGGATCAGGGTTGAACAGGTTGTCGCCCACGTCTTCCAGAATGGTGTGGATGAATTCACCTGTCATTTCTGTGCGATACGCCTCACCATAGGACATCGAGGTCACGTTCCAGATGTCTTCACGGGTGATCGCCTGACCCGGCAGGATCGACGG
>CALJDH010000146.1 GCA_938023895.1 uncultured Aliiroseovarius sp. | reverse complement strand
TTCGATCAGCCAGACCAGACGCTGGGCGCCGGTCTCGTCCGCACAATGCACAAAACGCGTGTCGCCTGAAGTAGGAATAATGCTCGGAATCAAGGCGTTGGGCGCTTTGTCCTGAATGTGGTCCATTGCCTTGATTTGCAGGTCGACTAGCCAATCTTTGCACCCTGGACGCATCGCCTTCAGGACGTATCCGGTGCCCGCGTCGGTCTCGGCCAGAAAGTTCAGGTCGTACTCGCCATCCAACCGGCGAAGTCGGGCGTCGATGCCCCAATGCGTCAACAGAACCTGTGTCCAGTGGTCCATGTGCTGTCCTTCTTGAAAGGGGCGGATTCGGCCCAAACCTGTTGCGGCGATTGTTGCGCATTTTTGGATCCAATTTGCAACCAGTAGGCCGAATTCGATTCGAAAATCTGCGAAATTTTTTGGGGGTTGCATCGCGAAAACTTCTGTGGCCTACATAAATGACCGACGGTCATTAAGGTGCGTCGGGTTGACGTAACGTGAGTTTCCACCAGTCAAAGGACCAATGCGATGAAGCTTACTGTGAACGGTGTTGCCCATGATGTGGATGTCGAAGAGGACATGCCGATTCTGTGGGTTCTAAGGGACGAGTTGAAACTGGACGGCCCGAAATATGGCTGCGGAGTCGCGGCCTGCGGGGCATGCACGGTGCATGTGGACGGTGTGGCCGTGCGCTCGTGCCAAACGATGGTGGGCGACGTGGATGGACCGGTGACCACGATCGAGGGTCTGGGTAATCCCGACGAAATGCACGCGGTGCAAGCGGCCTGGCTGAAACACCAGGTGGCGCAGTGCGGATATTGCCAAGGCGGTCAGATGATGCAGGCCGCGGATTTGTTGGCGAACAATCCAAACCCGACTGACGCAGACATTGACGACGCTATGTCCGGCAACCTGTGCCGCTGTGGCACCTATCCCCGTATTCGTGACGCGGTGAAATCCGCTGCTGAAACTCTGAAGGTGAGCTAAGACATGGGACGTATCGGAACTATTGCACGACGCACTTTTCTTGTCGGCTCGGCGGCCCTTCTGGGGGGCGTAGCCTTTGGGTACTACAAATACAAACAGCCCGTGGACAATCCGCTGGACGACGATCTGGCGCAGGGCGAAGCTGCGCTGACGCCCTATGTTTTGATCAACGCGGATGGGGTCACGCTGATCACCCCGCGCGCCGATAAAGGGCAGGGGGCGTACTCGGTTCAGGCGGCGTTGATTGCCGAGGAACTGGATGTGGAGCTTGACCAGATCAAGGTTGATCCCGGCCCGCCCTCAGCCGCCTATTGGAACACCGCGATTGCTGACGAGGGCGTGCCCTTCCCCTCGACCGACCGGGGCATGGCTGCGGAAACCATGCGCGGTTTCATGGGCGCAGTGATCAAGCTGATGGGAATGCAGATCACAGGCGGCTCGACCACCGTGCCGGACGGGTTCGAGAAGCTGCGCGTGGCCGGTGCCGTCGCGCGCGAGACGCTGAAAGCGGCGGCGGCCGAGATGTCTGGCCTTGCAGTCACGCAACTGAAAACCGAACGCGGCGCGGTGGTGCTGCCAGACGGCAAACGCATTCCCTACGAAGCCCTTGCCGCGAAAGCCGCCGAGATCGCGCCGGTGACGGACGTGACTCTGCGCCCCTCGACCCAGTGGCGTCTGGTCGGCAAACCGATGCAGCGTGTTGACATGGTGGCGAAATCCACTGGTACGCAGGCCTATGGCATCGACTTGCGGATGGAGGGCATGGTCCATGCCGCCGTCCGCGTGAACCCGCGCAAAGGGGGCGAGATGATCTCGTTCGATGCGTCGGCGGTGGACGGCATGCGCGGCGTGCAGAAGGTGATCCCGGTGACGGGTGGTGTGGGTGTGATTGCTGACAACACCTGGCGCGCGTTTCAGGCCGTGGATGCGATTGAAGTGGAGTGGGGCGCTGCACCTTATCCGGCCGAACAAGACGAACACTGGCAGGCGCTGGCAGACACAATCGACGCGGGTGACGCCGACGCCACGCCCCGAGATGACGGGGATGTGGACGGGATTTCAGCGACGGTCGAGGCCGAACTCCGCGCACCCTATCTGGCCCACGCGCCGCTTGAACCGATGAACGCGACCGTGTTGGTCACCGACAGCCGGGTCGACGTCTGGACCGGCAACCAGATCCCGCGCATGACGCAGGCCAGTGTCGCAAAGATGACCGGGATGGAGCTGGATGACGTCCATGTCCACATTCTTATGATGGGCGGCAGCTTTGGCCACCGTCTGGAAGACGAGGTGGTTAAACGCGCGACCGAACTGGCGATGGCGATGAAGGGCACGCCGGTCAAACTGACCTACAAGCGCGAGGAAGACACGCTTCAGGACTTCACCCGCCCCATCGCGCTGATGCGTGGGCGTGGGGCTGTGGCTGATGGTAAAGTGACCGCGATGGACATTCAGGTCGCTGCGCCCTCGATCATGGACAGCCAGATGGCCGAGCGTCAGGGCTTCCCGGTTCCCGGCCCCGACACCACCATCACGCAAAGCTTGTGGGATCAGCCCTATGCGATCCCGAACTACCGCGTGACGGGCTATCGCGCGCCGAAACTGGGCCCGGTCAGCTCGTGGCGCTCGGTTGGTGCCTCGCAAAACGGATTCTTCCACGAGAACTTCCTGAATACGCTGATCCACGCAGCAGGCGCCGACCCGGTCGAGGAACGCTTGCGGCTGATGACGGACGACCCGTCGCGTAAGACTTTGGAAGCCGTGGCCGAGATGTCTGGTTGGGGTGGTGAGCTGGCTGCGAACAAAGCCCG
>CALJDH010000145.1 GCA_938023895.1 uncultured Aliiroseovarius sp. | reverse complement strand
ATATGACACGACACGGGGCGGACACCACGCAGGCACTGGCCACACATCACGACCTTCCGTCATGGTACGAGGAGTTCAGCTCGGCGGTGACCTATGCGGATCACATCATCCTGTCGGGCAATATCCGTGACCTCTATCCGTCCTTCACCGGTCAGGAGGATCCGTTCCCTGATTTCGAAGAAACGTTGTGGGAATTGTTGCGTGCGCAAGGCTTTAGGGCGCTTTTGCACTATGACCCTGTCTCAGGATTGGTCATTCATCAGACGGTTTCAGAGGCGGATGCCGCAACGCTGAACGAGACCTCTCTTTTTCAGAAGCAGTCAGAGGCAGCGGCATATGACATCCGGGACATTCATGCCGCGGTCGCGGATTTCGAAGACTTCCCGATTGCGCTTCTGCTCGACTATGCCTCGCATTTCCGCACCCATGACGAAGTAGGATATGATGACTGCATGGTGGCCATCGACCGCAAGTCACGCGAGCGCAGGCAGACCAACACGGCGGCGCGTCTAAACCCCACCATTTGGGTTGCGGATCATCTTGCGGATTTGCCCGACTGGTTTGTGTTGCAAAACGCCTCGGTCCGTGAAATCCAACTTGAGCTTCCCAACCTCGAAGATCGCTACTTCTTCGGTCGGCACTTGGCTGAACAGCAGGGCTGGGTCGACGCAGACCCAACACCTGATCAGGAGAGGTTGTTGCAGCAGTTTGCCTTTGAATGCGACGGTGGTCCGCTTCGGGCCATGCAGTGTATCGGTATGGTCGCCAAGGAAGAAGGGTTCAACCTGCCCCACATTTCGGACGCGGTCAGGGTGTTCAGAACGGGTGCCAGAAGAAACCCTTGGGCCTCGCCTGTGTTGCGCGACCGGATGAAACGCGCCCACGAGATTTTGGAAAGCCGCATCAAGGGGCAACCGCACGCCTTGGAGCGGACGCTGGATATTTTGGCGCGCTCTGTCCTTGGTTTGTCGGGCGCACAGTCAGGGTCCATGCACACACGCCCCCGTGGCGCGCTTTTCCTAGTTGGCCCCACGGGTGTTGGTAAAACCGAATTGGCCAAGGCAATTACCGAACTTCTGTTTGGTGACGAAACGGCCTGTCACCGGTTTGATATGTCCGAGTTTATGGAGGAAAGCTCGGTCGCCAGATTGATCGGCGCGCCGCCCGGGCATCCCGATCACGAAAAGGGCGGACAGCTGATCAATGCAGCCAATCGACGCCCTTTCAGCGTGTTTCTGTTTGATGAGGTCGAAAAGGCCCACCCCCGTGTTCTGGATCTATTTCTTCAGATCCTTGATGAGGGACGCCTTGCCGATGCGCGAGGGTCGACCGCCTATTTTTCCGAGGCGCTGATCATCTTCACGTCCAATATCGGCATGGTGCAGGGATCGCGTGCGACAAATATGGGCATGAATGTCCTGCCATCGGATTCCTATTCTCAGCTGTCAGTAAAGATCACAAAGGCTGTCGAAGAGCACTTTCGAAACGATTTGAAGCGTCCCGAGCTACTGAACCGCATTGGCCAGAACGTGGTGTCATTCGAATTCCTGAAACCTGCTGGTATGGCTGCCATATTCGACGCGATCCTGGAAAAGGTTCGACAGACAGTTGTTCAAGAGCACGGCGTCGAGATCACGCTCAGCGACACTGCTTATTCCAAACTCAAGCAGGTGTGTACGCAGGATTACTTCTATGGGGGGCGAGGTATCGCCAATCGGATCGAAGCGCACTTCATAAATCCGCTGGCCCGTCAGTTCTTCCTGTCTGGGATTGAAACAAGTCTTCAGATCGAGGATATCCGTGTCTCCGAAGATAAAACGACTTTGGTAATCATGGGGGATGCATCCCTTCCGTCTGCCGATAATGCACCAACTGCGCCGCCTCACAAGTCGCGGTTTCTGGTCCGCAAATCCCGCCTTCGGCGCCCGGCAGAGCTGCACATCGATCAGCGAAGACGGACTGATTCCGAGTGAGTTTACTATTCCTGCGGGAACTTCAGGTGCAATTGATGTAGGCTATCAATTGCGCCCAAACTGATGTTGGTGAATGCAAAAATGACGACGCCCTGCGAAATCCTGACCATTACGCTGAAGCCCGCCGTTGATTACGCGACCTCGACGGAAAGCGTAAGGGCGGGGCCAAAACTGTACTGCTGCGCCCCGCGGATTGATCCCGGCGGGGGCGGCGTGAATGTGGCGCGGGCGATCCTGAAACTGGGCGGGCGCGCGAAGGCATTCGTGGCGGTCGGCGGGTCCATGGGGGATCTGCTGTTAGAGCTGCTAGCGAAAGAGGGTGTGCCGGTCGTTGCAAGCCGGATCACGGGGGAAACCGGGTACAGTTTGGCGGTCATGGACGAGGAAGCGCAAAAACAGTATCGGTTTTCGCTACCGGGGGCGCTGTTGCATGCGGTTGAGGGGCAAATGCTGCTTGACCAGATCGCGCCCGAGGTGCCGACGCACGGAATTGTTGTTCTAAGTGGGGGAATGGCGGCAGGGCTTGCCGATGATTTTGTGCAAGAGGTGCAGAAGGTTACGCAACGCCACGATACGCGTCTGATCGTCGACACGTCCAAGACCCCGCTTCAGCACATGATCGACAATCCGCACGCTCCTGTTGACGTGTTGCGGCTGGATCGCAGCGAAATCGAGAAGGCGTTCGGCAGAACGCTGAAGTCGATTTCGGACAATCTGTATTTCTCGGAAGAGCTTGTGCGCCGGGGTGTCGCAAAGATCGTCGTTGCAGGGCATGGCGCCGCGGGTTCGTGCATGGTGGCGGGCGGCCAGAGGTTCTTTTGCCGCGCGCCCAAAGTGCCCGAGCGCAGCAAAGTCGGCGCCGGGGACGCGCTGGTGGGGTCTTTCACGCTGTCGCTGTCCCGGGGCGATCCGCCCGAGCAAGCTTTGCAATGGGGCGTCGCCGCCGCCGCCGCAACCGTTAGCACCGAGGGCACCGCCCTGTGCGAACAGGCCGTGACTGAAGCGCTGTTCGGGCAATGCCGGCTGGAACAGTTCTAGCCCTGCCCAGCCCGCACCGATCCAATCACTTCCGCCGTTTCGGCGTGTCGTTCCCGCCCGCTGCCTTGGCTGCCGCGCGTGCACGGTTCTTCTTGCTGCTCGGCTTACCCTTCGGCGGGGGCGGTCCCTTGGGTCCGTCCTTGCGGTGTTTGGGCTTGCCACCGTCAAAGCCGCCAGAGGCCTTTTTCGGTTTGCCCTTGTTCTTGGTGTCGGACGATTTTCGCGGTGCCAAAGCGCCATGCGCGCCCTCATCCAACTCGCGCCGCTTCGGCCCTTTGTGCCGCTGCTTGCGGTCCTCGGGCTTGGGCTTGCGTGGCTTGGGCGCGGGATCGTCGTTCCAGTCGATTGGCGGCGTGTTGCCCTTGCGGTGGCGCGGTTTGCCAGAAAAGTCACGATCACGCTTGGGGCGCTTGAATTCGGGCACATTGGGGGCACCGTCCAGCCGGACGATTTCTTTGGTTTTCTCGACCCGCATGTTCGGGCCAATGGCCGCGACGAACCCGTCCACGGCCTGTTCGCGGATCTCGATAAAGCTCTGGTCATCCGCGATGCGGATCGCACCGATGTCGTCCTTGGTGATGTTACCCGCCTTGCAGATCATCGGCAGCAGGAAGCGCGGCGAGGCGTGTTGATTGCGGCCTTCCGAG
>CALJDH010000144.1 GCA_938023895.1 uncultured Aliiroseovarius sp. | reverse complement strand
ATCTCGCGCCGCCTGCTAGACGCGGACAAAGCTGCGAAAGCCCGCAAAGCCGCGCAGGACACGCCCCAAGGCCTGACCCGCGTGACCATGGGTATCATCGCAATCATTTTGGCGGCTGGTAGTTTCGGCCTCTACTGGACCATCGGCGTGCCGGGGGCACCGGATTACGGACGAGCCAAGCGCATCGCGATCAGTGACGAGGTGCGCCAGAACCGCCCCTCGCAAGAACAAGCCGAAGCCCAGATGCCGGTCTGGGGAGGCCCTCCGATCGATGCGCCCGCCGACTATCTTGAGCTGGTCGACGGGCTGCGCAAAGCTGTCGAAGGACGTCCTGATGACCCACGCGGGCTGGACCTTCTGGCGACGCACGAAGCGGCGCTTGGCAACATGGTCGCCGCCCGCAAAGCCATGGGCCAACTGCTTGAGATCAAAGGCGACACAGCGACGCCGGATGACTACGCACGTCAGGCCGAGCTGATGATCAATGCCGCCGGAGGTTTCGTCTCGCCCGACGCCGAAGCCATGCTGCGCGCCGCATTGGAACGCGATCCGACCCACGCCTTCGCCCGCTTCTACAGCGGGTTGATGTTTGCCCAGAACGGACGCCCGGATCTGGCCTTCCGCATGTGGCGACGCCTGTTGGAAGAGGGTCCGACCGACGCCGAATGGTGGCCGGCGATCCGCGATCAGATCGGTGACCTGGCGGCCCTTGCTGGCGAAGACTATATCCCGCCCGCCGCACCTGAAACCGATCTCAGCGGCCCCAGTGCCGACGATATTGAGGCGGCAGAAGATATGTCCGACGAAGACCGCGCCGAGATGATCCAAGGCATGATCACCCGCCTGTCCGACCGGCTTGCGGCCTATGGTGGCACGCCTGCGGAATGGGCCCGCCTGATCATGGCGCTTAGCGTCGTGGGCGAGACGGAACAAGCCGCCGAAATCTACGCCGAGGCGCAATCCGTCTTTGCCACTCAGCCCGAGGCCCTGACCATCGTGACCCGTGCGGCCCAACAAGCGGGAATTGCGGAATGATCTGTGAGAGCATCGAAGAGTTCGCAACCGCCCTGCCCCCCATGACCGCCCTTGCCGGGCTGGATCTGGGAACCAAAACCATCGGCGTCGCGGTCTCGGACAGTTTCCGTCAGGTGGCCACGCCGCTGGAAACCATCAAGCGCAAGAAGTTCACGCTGGACGCCGAACGCCTGCTTGAGATCGCCAAGGGTCGGCAATTGGGTGGGCTGGTGCTGGGTCTGCCCCGCAATATGGACGGCACGGAAGGTCCGCGCTGCCAGTCCACCCGTGCCTTTGCACGCAATCTTGAGAAACTGACCGACCTGCCCATCGGCTTTTGGGACGAACGCCTGTCCACCGTGGCTGCCGAACGTGCCCTACTCGAGGCGGATACGTCTCGAAAGCGTCGCGCGGAGGTCATCGATCACGTGGCCGCCGGGTATATCCTGCAAGGTGTATTGGACCGGTTGAGGCATCTGTGATGACAGACGACGTCTGGAAACGTAACGAAATCGCAAGCCCCTGTGTGAAGATCTGCGTGGTTCACCCAGAGGCGCGGATCTGCACTGGCTGCTACCGTACGATTGAAGAAATCGGTGGCTGGTCCCGCATGAGCGACGCAGACCGCGCGCGCATCATGGAAGACCTGCCGGCCCGCAAGTCGAGCCTCACCAAGCGGCGCGGTGGACGGCGGGCACGCCTGAACCAAGGCTGATCACTGCCCTTCACCGCAACGTGACAGCACGTCATGGCATGGCACGCTAGACTTCCCCGACAAGTATCTGGAGCGTCTCATGCGTTTGCCCCCCTTAGCCATCATACTTTGCGCCTTTCCCACCCTTGTCGCCGCAAGCGATTGGAACACGCGCGGGGGCGATCAGCCACTCTCGACATCAGAGCTGCGCGACCAATTGGTAGGGAACACTCTCGTATTCTTCGACAATGGGCGGTCCGTCTACGCGGCGAATGGAGAATACTCCTACACCTACGGCGAAGGCGGCACGTGGCTTGGGCACTATGAGCTGAAAGAGGATGGTGTCGCCTGCACCACTTTCGTCACTGGAAGCACACGCTGTGATCTGATCGTCCTGAACGGCACGCGCTTGACCCTGATCACAGAAGACGGACTGCGCTTTCCCATACGGGACATCATCCCAACGGAATAAAACGCGCGCTCGGCCGTGCCTCGCGCCCAACAAGGCGATGGCCGGCTGCGCCGGTTAGGGGCTCTGCCCCCACATGATTTCCCTTCGGAAATTCATGCTCCCCGGGATATTTGAAGTAAGAAAATGAAAAGGGGGCACGAAGCCCCCCGAAACGAGTGTCTCATTTCCTTACGCGGCCATCGGCGTCCCCGCCTGTACCGTCATTTCACCCTGAAGGAATATGGTTAAGAAACTCTTATTTTCTTACCAGAAATATCCTGGGGGTGAGAGCCGCAGGCTCGAGGGGGCAACGCCCCCTATTCTGCCGCTTCCGCCTCGATCTCGGAGGCGCGTTTCTCAACCAGCTCTACGATGTGGTCGACCATTTTGTCGTTATCGAGCTTATGGTCCTGTTTGCCCGCGACATAGACCATGCCCGATCCAGCACCACCACCGGTAAAGCCCACATCTGTCATCAACGCTTCACCCGGGCCGTTCACGACGCAGCCGATAATCGACAGGCTCATGGGGGTATGGATATGCGCAAGGCGTTCTTCCAGCGTGGCGACGGTCTTGATCACGTCAAAACCCTGACGCGCGCAGGACGGACACGAGATGATGTTCACGCCGCGGTGGCGCAAGCCAAGAGATTTCAGAATCTCGTAGCCGACTTTTACTTCCTCCACGGGGTCGGCCGACAGGCTGACGCGGATCGTGTCACCAATCCCGGCCCAGAGCAGATTGCCCAGACCGATGGCCGATTTGATCGTGCCGGACACGAACCCGCCTGCTTCGGTGATGCCCAGATGGATGGGGGCGTCGGTGGCCTCAGCAATACCGTGATAGGCGGCAGCGGACAGGAACACATCGGATGCCTTCACGCTGATCTTGTATTCGTGGAAATCGTTGTCTTCCAGAATGCGGATATGCTCCAACCCGCTTTCCACCATCGCCTCGGGGCAAGGTTCGCCATATTTTTCGAGCAGATGCTTTTCAAGCGAGCCCGCATTTACGCCGATACGGATCGAGCAGCCATGATCCTTGGCTGCCTTGATCACTTCGCGAACACGGCCAGCATCGCCGATATTTCCGGGATTGATCCGCAGGCAGGCAGCACCGGCCTCGGCGGCCTCAATCGCGCGTTTGTAGTGGAAGTGGATGTCGGCCACGATGGGCACCGGGCTTTCGGCGACAATCTCTTTCAACGCGGTGGTCGAGCCCACATCCGGGCAAGAGATGCGGACGATATCAGCGCCCGCATCTGCGGCGGCAAGCACCTGTCCCAGCGTGGCCTTTACGTCCGAACTGTCTGTGTTGGTCATGGTCTGCACCGCGATCGGCGCACCGCCACCTACAGGCACATTGCCCACCATGATCTGCCGGGATTTCCGGCGTTCGATGTCACGCCACGGACGAATGGGATTGTGAGACATGTGTAGAATTCCAGCTGGCTTCTCTTGCTCAGACAGATAACCCGCGTTCGTACCTGCGACAAGGTACGCGCGAGAACAGATCGACTATTAAGTGATTATTCGGCGGCTTGCAGCTCGGCCACGACAGTTGCCAGATCGGCATCGCCTTCCAGATCGGCAAGTGCAAAGCTCTCACGCACCGCATCCTGAGACAGGGCAATATTCTTAACGACAGTCGCGCCATCGCCGGCTGGGCCGTAAGCCGCACCATTCACCGCAAAATAAATGGAGCCTGCATTCCCGGACCGCATGATCGGGGCCTGCTCGGTCTTCGGCAGGACATAGGTTTCGCCCGCGTCGAGGATCTTTTCGAAAATCACGCTGCCATCGGCGGTCTGGATACGAACCCATGACGGGCGGACGGCAAACACAGCCACGTCGGCGGCATCTGCCCCCAGCACCTGAACTTTGCCTGCGACCGGCGCCGCGCTGGCAAGGCGTGTGTCGCTTTCCGGGAAGCTTTCTTCGATGACAGGAAGCTCAGGCGTTTGCAGCCCAGCAAGGACGCCAACCGAGTTCGGGTTCAGTGTCGAAATCGGTGCGTCGCGATGGGTCAGAACCGGCACGTCCAGCGCCTGCGGGCGATAGAGACGGTCCAGAGCCTCGACAGTCGGCGGCGCGGTCAGGCCTGCGGCGGCGACTTGGGTACCTTCACCTTCGGCGGAAAGGGGGGCATTTTCCAGCTCAGGCAGCTCAGACAACACACCCGGCGTTTGTTCGATCGGTGCGAAATCAACCCGCTGAACCTCCTTCAGCATGGCCCATCCGCCATAACCCAGCCCACCAATCAGCAAAAGCAGCATCGAAATCGATCCGATTGCGCCCGGCTCGATGCCGGCGAAAATGCTTTCCTTCTGGGGGACCCAGGTTGCGTTAGGGTTGGACAGGGGATCTCCGCGGTGTTCAGAGGTGCGCCGCACCCTCTTCTCGCTGACCAGCCCATTGGACAGGCCGCGATCAACTTCAAATCCTGCCTCGGCGCAGAAAGTCGAATAGGCCCATTCGGGATCAAGCCCCAGATAGCGCGCATAGGAACGCACGTAACCCGCGACAAACCCCTGCGACGCGAAGGCCGTGGGGTCTGCGTTTTCAATCGCTGCGATGTAAGAGGCTTTGATTTTCAGTTCGCGCTGAACGTCGAGAAGAGACTTGCCAAGCGTAGCACGCTCGCCGCGCATCACGTCGCCCAACAGGACCTCGTAGGAATCAAACCCGGTGGGTTGTTCTTCCTCCTCGACCTGAGACGTGCTCCAACGCCCGATCATGCGACTGCTCCTGATGCCTTTTTTGTCCCTAGGGCACGATTCGTGGTCCATCGTTTCCCTGAAGGGAAACTAACACATCACTAAAAATTGTGCACATTAACTTTCAGCTTAAGCTGAGAGTTCGGCACGATTTAGCTCACAATGTGACCATAGGCTGTCGAGCGCGCGGACAAGCTTGTCCATTTCGTCCGGGCCGTGAACCGGCGACGGCGTAAACCGCAGCCGTTCAGTGCCGCGTGGAACCGTCGGGAAGTTGATCGGCTGGACGTAAATTCCGAAGTTTTCCAACAACATATCCGACAGCTGCTTGGTGTGGACCGGATCCCCAACGATCACCGGCACAATGTGCGAGCCGTGATCGATGATCGGCAGCCCCATCCCTTTCAGGCGGGTCTTTAGGATCTTGGCTTGGGTCTGGTGTTGGTCGCGCAGCGACTGATCGGTCTTCAGATGCTTAACCGATGCTGCAGCCGCAGCCGCCACCGACGGCGGCAGAGAGGTCGTGAAGATGAAACCGGGCGCATAAGAACGTACCGCATCACACATCTTGGCCGAGGCCGCGATATAGCCGCCCATGACGCCATAGGCTTTCGCCAATGTGCCGTTGATGATGTCGATCCGATGGGCCAGATTGTCACGCTCGGTGACCCCTGCCCCGCGCGGGCCATACATGCCCACAGCGTGGACTTCGTCGATATAGGTCAGTGCGCCGAATTCGTCTGCCAGATCGCAGATCTCTTCAATCGGGCCGAAATCGCCGTCCATCGAGTAGACGCTTTCAAAGGCGATCAGTTTCGGCGCGGCGGGATCGTCGGCTTCCAAAAGTTCGCGCAGATGGGCGACGTCATTGTGGCGGAAGATACGCTTGGCGCCGCCATTGCGGCGCACGCCTTCGATCATCGAAGCGTGGTTCAACGCGTCCGAATAGATGATCAGGCCGGGGAACAGTTTCGGCAGCGTCGACAGGGTCGCGTCGTTGGCGATGTAGGCCGAGGTGAAGACCAGCGCGGCTTCCTTGCGGTGCAGGTCGGCCAGTTCGGCCTCAAGCCG
>CALJDH010000143.1 GCA_938023895.1 uncultured Aliiroseovarius sp. | reverse complement strand
GCAGGCGTGGAAAGACATGTATTCCTACTGCAACTCGGTGATGGAACCGTGGGACGGCCCCGCCGCCCTTGCCATGACCGATGGTCGCTGGGTCTGCGCCGGTCTGGACCGCAACGGTCTGCGCCCGATGCGCTATGTCGTAACGGGTGACGGCCTGGTGATTGCGGGCTCAGAAGCGGGCATGGTCCCGACCGACGAAGCCAGCGTTGTGGAAAAAGGCGCGCTTGGTCCGGGTCAGCTGCTGGCCGTGGATACCAAGGAAGGCAAGCTGTACCACGACGTTGAAATCAAAGACAAACTGGCCGCGGCTCAGCCGTTCGGCGAGTGGGTCAACAAGATCAACGACATGGAGGAAAGCCTGTCGCAGATCGAAGAAAAGCCGCTGTTCACGGGTGACGAACTGCGCCGCCGTCAGGTGGCCGCCGGTTACACGCTGGAAGAGCTGGAGCAGATTCTGGCCCCGATGGCAGAAGACGGCAAAGAAACGCTGGCGTCGATGGGTGACGACACCCCGTCGGCTGTTCTGTCGAACAAGTATCGCCCGCTCAGCCACTTCTTCCGCCAGAACTTCAGCCAGGTGACGAACCCGCCCATCGACAGTCTGCGCGAATACCGCGTGATGTCGCTGAAGACGCGTTTCGGCAACCTGAAGAACGTGCTGGATGAAAGCGGCGCGCAGACGGAAATCGTCGTGCTGGAAAGCCCCTTTGTTGGCAACGAGCAATTCGTAAAGCTGACCGAGGCGTTCAACTCGCCGATGACCGAGATCGACTGTACCTTCCCCGCTGGTGGTGATGAGTCCGCGCTTCGCATTGCGCTGGAAGACATCCGTGCCAAGGCCGAAGACGCCGTACGCTCGGGCGCGGGTCACCTTGTTCTGACCGATCAGGCGCAGGGCGAAGAGCGTGTGGCCATGCCGATGATCCTTGCGACCTCGGCGGTGCACAGCTGGCTGGTGAAGAAAGGTCTGCGGACCTTCTGCTCGATCAACGTGCGGTCGGCTGAATGTATCGACCCGCATTACTTCGCGGTTCTGGTGGGCTGTGGTGCAACCACGGTGAACGCCTATCTGGCCGAAGATTCGCTGGCAGATCGCATCGAGCGTGGCCTGCTGGATTGCTCGCTGACCGAAGCCATCAGCCGTTATCGTGAAGCCATCGACCAAGGTCTGCTGAAGATCATGGCGAAGATGGGTATCTCGGTCATTTCGTCCTATCGCGGCGGCCTGAATTTCGAGGCCGTCGGCCTGTCGCGTGCCATGGTGGCAGAATACTTCCCCGGCATGACCTCGCGCATTTCGGGCATCGGTGTTAGCGGCATCCAGAAGAAACTGGAAGGCATCCACGCGGCTGGTTTCGGCGGTGGCGACAAGGTGTTGCCGGTGGGTGGTTTCTACAAGGCGCGCCGCTCGGGCGAGACGCACGCTTGGGAAGCCCAGACCATGCACTTGATGCAGTCGGCCTGTGACCGCGCCTCGTTTGAGATGTGGAAGCAGTATTCGGCCCGCATGCAGGCGAACCCGCCGATCCATCTGCGTGACCTGCTGGACATCAAACCGATGGGCAAAGCCGTTCCGATCGAGGAAGTGGAAAGCATCAACGCGATCCGTAAGCGTTTCGTGACGCCGGGCATGTCGCTGGGGGCGCTGTCGCCCGAGGCACACAAGACCCTGAACGTTGCGATGAACCGCATCGGCGCCAAGTCGGATTCGGGTGAAGGCGGTGAAGATCCCGCACACTTCCACCCGGAACCCAATGGCGACAACCCGTCGGCCAAGATCAAACAGGTTGCTTCGGGCCGTTTCGGTGTGACCGCTGAATACCTGAACCAGTGTGAAGAGCTTGAGATCAAGGTTGCCCAAGGTGCGAAACCCGGTGAGGGTGGCCAGCTGCCCGGCATGAAGGTCACCGACCTGATTGCCCGTCTGCGCCACTCGACCAAGGGCGTGACGCTGATCTCGCCGCCGCCGCACCACGACATCTATTCGATCGAGGATCTGGCGCAGCTGATCTATGACCTGAAGCAGATCAACCCGCGCTGTAAGGTGACGGTGAAACTGGTTGCGTCGTCCGGTGTTGGGACGATTGCCGCAGGTGTTGCGAAGGCGAAAGCCGACGTAATCCTGATTTCGGGCCACAATGGCGGTACGGGCGCATCGCCTGCGACGTCAATCAAGTTCGCGGGTCTGCCGTGGGAAATGGGTCTGACCGAAGCACACCAAGTGCTGGCCATGAACAACCTGCGTTCGCGCGTCACGCTGCGGACCGACGGTGGTCTGCGCACCGGTCGTGACATCGTGATGGCTGCGATGATGGGTGCCGAGGAATACGGCATCGGCACCGCCGCCCTGATCGCGATGGGCTGTATCATGGTCCGTCAGTGTCAGTCGAACACCTGCCCCGTTGGCGTCTGTACGCAAGACGAAGAGCTGCGTGGCAAGTTCACTGGCAATGCCGACAAGGTTGTGAACCTGATCACCTTCTACGCTCAGGAAGTCCGTGAAATCCTGGCCGAGCTGGGCGCGCGTTCGCTGGACGAAGTGATCGGCCGCGCCGATCTGCTGTCGCAGGTCTCGCGTGGGTCGGCGCACTTGGACGACCTCGACCTGAACCCGCTTCTGCTGGTGGTCGATGGTGCGGATAAGATCGAGTACAACCGCGACCGCGCACGCAACGCCGTGCCGGACACGCTGGACGCCGAGATCGTGCGCGACGCGCAGCGTTTCTTGGAAGATGGCGAGAAGATGCAGCTGTCCTACACGGTGCAGAACACGCACCGCACGGTCGGCACGCGGATTTCCTCGCACATCGTCAAGCGCTTCGGCATGCGCAACTCGCTGCAACCGGATCACCTGACGGTGAAATTGCAAGGCTCGGCAGGTCAGTCGCTGGGTGCCTTTGCGGCCCCCGGTCTGAAGATCGAGGTGTCGGGTGACGCCAACGACTACGTGGCCAAGGGGATCTCCGGCGGCACCGTGGTTGTACGTCCGCCGCTGGTCAGCCCGCTGGTTGCCTCGGACAACACGATCATCGGCAACACGGTTCTCTATGGTGCGACCGACGGCTACCTGTTCGCCGCAGGCCGCGCAGGCGAGCGTTTCGCGGTGCGGAACTCGGGCGCGAAAGTCGTGATCGAGGGCTGTGGCTCGAACGGCTGTGAGTACATGACTGGCGGTATCGCCGTCATCCTTGGCTCGATCGGTTCGAACTTCGGCGCGGGCATGACGGGCGGTATGGCGTACCTGTACGACCCGGATGGCGAGGCTCAGGACCATATGAACATGGAAAGCCTTGTGACCTGCCCGGTCACCGTCGATCACTGGGAAGCCGAGCTGAAAGGCCTGATCGAACGCCACGCCGAGGAAACCCGCAGCCAGAAGGCCACGGAAATCCTGCGCCACTGGGACAGCGAGAAAGGCAACTTCCTGCAGATCTGCCCGAAAGAGATGCTGGACAAGCTGCCGGCGCCCCTGTCGCTGGAAGCCGACGCCATCCCGGCCGAGTAACCCGGCCCGAAAATGACACAGAACGCCCGCGACTTTCGCGGGCGTTTTTTATTGTGGGGTTTGCTTGGCATCAGGGCAGTGGACCTAGCACCCGTTGCGCACTAGCCTATTTTCAAAACCGATTTTCAAAAGGGACCCCTATGCGTCGCCTCATTCTTGCAACTGTGACACATGGCGCCGCGCTGGCCATCGGCTTTGCGCTTGGCATCTACCTGCTGCCGATCCTGACGGCTCCGCCCTCACCCGATGCGTCGGTGTTAGAGGAAATGGCGCAGAATGCGGTCTATCAGGGTACCTTCACGCGCGATCTTCCGGGCAGCGATCTGCTCCATTGGGGCGAAGGCACAATCAGCCTGACCACCACGCAGATGGTCCACGAAGGCGCGCTGGCCCCGGGGCCGGACTACATGGCATATCTGGTGCCGCAATTCGTCAGCAACGAGGCGGAATTCCTACCGCTGAAGGCGCAGTCGCAAGTCATCGGACCGGTCAAAACCTTCGAAGGATTCATTCTGGATATCCCCGACGGCGTGGTGCTTGAGGACTACACGACGGTGCTGATCTGGTGCGAGGCGTTTTCCGAATTTATCACCGCCGCAACCTATCGGTAATCCCCCGCACACAAAGCTGCCAAATCATTGACCCAACTAACCCCGTGTGGGAACATCCGGCGTGGCTAAGAGCAAGACAACAAAGAAAACCAGCGCCAAAAAGGCGCCTAAGGCGAAGACAGGCACGTCCAAACCCCGCAAGTGGTCCAAACCGCTGCGCTGGCTGCGTCGTGGGGTCTTGGCTGTGGTGATTCTTGTTGGCCTGACCATCACCTCGTGCACTGTAATCAACCCGCTGACGACGCCCTATATCGTCACCGAAAAGATGCGGCTTGGGGACGTGGATCGGCAATGGGTTAATCTGGATGAAATTGCCCCGGTCATGGCGCGGTCCGTCGTGGCCGCCGAAGACGCGAATTTCTGCCAGCATTGGGGATTTGACATGGGCGCGATCCGCGCCGCGATCGAGGATGGCGGCAATCGCGGGGCGTCCACGTTGACGCAGCAGGTCGTG
>CALJDH010000142.1 GCA_938023895.1 uncultured Aliiroseovarius sp. | reverse complement strand
ACGTCCGGTGGCAAATTGAACGTCCTGACTTGATCGAAAAGCCATTCTGGCTAGAGGTGGCAAGCCGCGTCATTCTGGTCGCAGGAATGATCGCCATTTGGTGGAGCACGCGCCTTGTCTTTTCGCCGGTCCGTTTGTGGGCCCGGTTTACGCTTCTCTTTGTGTTGATCGTGACTACTGCGTCCTTGTCATGGCTTCACTATCTGCTGCTGCCTGCCATTTTGGCGTTGGGTGTGCTTGGACTTTCTGTGGGCAGATGGGTGCGCCTTATTCTGTTGGGGGTCACGTTGATCGCCAGCTTGCCCGTCTATCTGTTTCTGCTGGATACCCCCCT
Organism: uncultured Aliiroseovarius sp.; assembly: GCA_938023895.1. Lineage (GTDB taxonomy): Bacteria > Pseudomonadota > Alphaproteobacteria > Rhodobacterales > Rhodobacteraceae > Aliiroseovarius. The sequence continues at coordinate 3,530 of CALJDH010000142.1, read as the reverse complement.
TGCTGGCTATGGCGAGGTCTACCTGCATCTGGCCTTAATCACGGTCACATCGCTTGCCCTTTTGCAGGCAGCGCAAAAACATCGTATATGAATGCGCAAACAGGGCTTGCAGAAACCCCGCTGGTGTCTATAACCCACGACAATTTGCGTGCGGCAGGGATTCCCGCGCGTGTTCAGTCTGCCGATGGGGGATACCATGCCAAAAAGAACCGATATCAACTCGATCATGATCATCGGCGCGGGGCCCATCATTATTGGGCAAGCCTGCGAGTTTGACTACTCGGGTGCCCAAGCTTGTAAGGCGCTGCGCGAAGAAGGCTACCGCGTCATTCTGGTGAACTCGAACCCGGCGACGATCATGACCGACCCCGGTCTGGCCGACGCCACTTATATCGAGCCGATCACCGCAGAAGTCGTTGCCAAAATCATCGAGAAAGAGCGCCCCGATGCGCTGCTGCCCACGATGGGTGGTCAGACCGGTCTGAACACTGCGCTGGAACTGGACGATCTGGGGGTTCTGGACAAGTTCAACGTGGAACTGATTGGCGCCAAGCGCGACGCCATCGAGATGGCTGAAGACCGCAAACTGTTCCGCGAAGCGATGGACCGTCTGGGCATCGAAAACCCCCGTGCGACCATCGTTACCGCACCGACCAACGAAAAGGGTCACGCCGATCTGGATGCTGGTGTGAAGATGGCGCTTGAGACGCTGGACGAAATCGGTCTGCCTGCGATCATCCGCCCCGCCTTTACCCTCGGCGGCACCGGCGGTGGCGTGGCCTATAACCGCGAAGAATACGAACATTATTGCCGCACCGGCATGGACGCCTCTCCGGTCAATCAGATCCTTGTGGATGAAAGCCTGCTGGGCTGGAAAGAATACGAGATGGAGGTTGTGCGCGACACTGCCGACAACGCCATCATCGTCTGCTCGATCGAAAACGTGGACCCGATGGGTGTACACACCGGCGACTCGATCACCGTCGCGCCCGCGCTGACGCTGACCGACAAGGAATACCAGCTGATGCGGACGCACTCGATCAACGTGCTGCGCGAGATCGGCGTGGAAACCGGCGGATCGAACGTACAGTGGGCCGTGACCCCCGCCGATGGCCGTATGGTCGTCATCGAAATGAACCCGCGCGTGTCGCGCTCCTCGGCGCTGGCGTCGAACGCGACCGGTTTCCCGATCGCCAAGATCGCCGCGAAGCTGGCTGTTGGCTATACGCTGGACGAGCTGGACAACGACATCACCAAGGTCACGCCCGCCTCGTTCGAGCCGACCATCGACTATGTCGTCACCAAGATCCCGAAATTCGCCTTCGAGAAGTTCCCAGGCTCCAAGCCCGAACTGACCACCGCGATGAAGTCCGTGGGCGAGGCGATGTCGATTGGCCGCACCATCCACGAATCGATGCAGAAGGCTCTGGCGTCGATGGAATCGGGCCTGACCGGCTTTGACGAGGTCGAGATCGAAGGCGCCCCGGAAGAGGCTGCTATCATCAAGGCCCTTTCGGAACAGCGTCCCGACCGCATCTTGCGGATCGCTCAGGCCATGCGCCTTGGCATGTCGAACTCTGACATCCAGCGAGTTACCGCGTTTGACCCGTGGTTCCTGGATCGCATCCGCGAGATCGTGGACGCTGAAAACGTTGTGCGTGAAAACGGCCTGCCGCTGGACGAAGCCGGTTTGCGCAAGCTGAAGATGCTGGGCTTCACTGATGCCCGTCTGGCCAAGCTGTCGGGCCGCACCGAAAAAGACGTGCGCGATGTACGCCGGAACGCTGGTGTGAACGCAGTGTTTAAGCGCATCGATACCTGCGCGGCCGAATTCGAAGCGCAGACGCCTTATATGTACTCGACCTATGAAGCCCCGATGATGGGTGAAGTCGAATGCGAGGCGCGCCCCTCGGACCGCAAGAAGGTCGTCATTTTGGGCGGTGGCCCGAACCGGATCGGGCAGGGGATCGAGTTCGATTACTGCTGCTGTCATGCCTGTTTCGCGCTGACCGAAAGCGGGTACGAGACGATCATGGTCAACTGTAACCCCGAAACTGTGTCGACCGACTATGACACCTCGGACCGTCTGTATTTCGAACCGCTGACCTTCGAACACGTGATGGAAATTCTGCGTGTTGAACAGGACAACGGCACGCTGCACGGCGTGATCGTGCAGTTCGGCGGTCAGACCCCGCTGAAGCTGGCCAACGCGCTGGAAGCCGAGGGCATTCCGATCCTGGGCACCACACCGGACGCCATCGACCTGGCCGAGGACCGCGAGCGGTTCCAGGATCTGGTCAACAAGCTGGGCCTGAAGCAGCCGAAGAATGGCATCGCCTCGACCGACGAACAGGCGCTGGAAATCGCCGAAGAGATCGGCTTCCCGCTGGTGATCCGCCCGTCCTATGTTCTGGGTGGCCGCGCGATGGAGATCGTGCGCGATATGGGCCAGCTGAAACGCTACATCGCCGAGGCAGTTGTGGTGTCGGGCGACAGCCCGGTTCTGCTGGACAGCTATCTGGCTGGCGCGATCGAGGTTGACGTGGACGCGCTGTGTGATGGCGAGAAGGTCCATGTTGCTGGCATCATGCAACACATTGAAGAGGCTGGCGTCCATTCGGGCGACTCGGGTTGCTCGCTGCCGCCCTACAGCCTGTCGGACGACATCATCGCCGAACTGCGCCGCCAGTCGCGCGAGCTTGCGCTGGCCCTGAACGTGGTTGGCCTGATGAACGTGCAGTTCGCTGTGAAAGACGGCGAGATCTATCTGATCGAAGTGAACCCGCGTGCCTCGCGCACCGTACCTTTCGTGGCCAAGGCGGTTCTGTCGCCCATCGCTTCGATCGCAGCACGCGTCATGGCGGGCGAGAAGCTGGACGCGTTCGATCTGGTTGATCCAAACATCGACACCTACGCAGTGAAAGAGGCGGTTCTGCCCTTCGCCCGCTTCCCCGGTGTGGACACGATCCTTGGCCCGGAAATGCGCTCCACCGGCGAGGTCATGGGCGCGGACAAGGATTTCGCCATGGCCTTCCTGAAGGCACAGCTGGGCGCAGGCACCATGCTGCCGACCGAAGGCACCGTGTTCCTGTCGATCAAGGATGGCGACAAGACCCCGCAGCTGATCGAAACTGCTCAGTTGCTGGCCGAACAGGGCTTCCGTATCATCGCGACCTCGGGCACGGCCAAGTTCCTTGCTGAAAACGCGGTCGAAGCGGATGTGGTTGCGAAAGCCTATGAACCGGGCCGCATGATCATCGACATCATGAAAGATGGCGAAGTGCATCTGGTCATGAACACGACCGAGGGCGCGCAATCCGTCAGCGACAGCCGCGAAATGCGCAACGTCGCCCTGATGGACAAGATCCCCTACTTCACTACGCTGGCTGGCAGCCATGCCGCTGCCCGCGCGATGAAGACCCGCGGCGAACGCGAGATCACGGTGAAAGCGCTGCAAGAGGCGTAAGTCCCTCAGCACAGACAGAACAAAGGGCGCGGCAATTCCGCGCCCTTTTTCGTGGCTGGGTGAA
>CALJDH010000141.1 GCA_938023895.1 uncultured Aliiroseovarius sp. | reverse complement strand
CGAAGATCATGTCGACCGAGTTTTCCGGAAGACTGTTCATCACCTCGATGCAGTCGCCATCAAGAATCTGGTTCAGGGGCAGCTCTACAGCCGCCTTCGTTTTGGTTTTGGTTACCATTTCTGCCTCATGTACCGGCGCTTATGCGCTCTATCAGCGGCGTGTTTTCACGCTCGTTTTGATGAGAACAGGATGAGTCAAAGTGGATTCGTCGTCAAATTCTTTTTTGAATCAGCAACTTACATTTTACTGTTGATACAAGATATTGTGCACCGGTTTGAACGAACGTCTATGGTGTGGGGTCACCCCAAGATTTTGAAGCGCCAACCTGTGGCTTTTTGACGGGTATCCTGCGTTCGTCTCCCAGCCATAACCGGGGAACTGTTGCGCCAAATCCACCATGATCCGATCGCGGGCAATTTTCGCCACGATGGACGCAGCAGAAATCGACACGGATCGCGCGTCGCCTTTCACGATGGTTTCCGACGGGCCGGTCAACCCGCGCGGGGTCTGGTTTCCGTCGATCAGCAAATAGTCCGCCTGTTGGGCCAGACCCGCCACCGCGCGTTCCATCGCCAGATGGCTGGCGCGCAGGATGTTCAGCTCGTCGATCTCTTCAACGGACGCATGGGCGATGCACACACAGGCCTTTTCATGGATCGCGTCCCACAGCGCTTCGCGCCGTTTGGCGGACAGTTTTTTGGAATCATTCAGCCCTTCAGGGATGTCATCGGGGTTCAGGATCACGGCGGCGGCGGTGACAGGGCCGGCCAGCGGGCCGCGCCCAACCTCGTCCACGCCGGCGATAGAGTGATAGCCGCGGGTCATCGCGGCGGCTTCGAAGCTGAAATCAGGAACTGTTTTGGTCATTCTCTTGGGGTGACCCAAACCGCCCGGTCCCGCAAGTAAAAAGGGCAGAGGCCGAAGCCTCTGCCAAGTTTAACGGCGCGTGACGTGAAAGGGACCGCTACGCCGCTGCTCGATTTGCTTAGTAGCGACGCACCGCGCGGTAGCCGTGTTTGCTTAGGCAGGAGGGCTTGTAGCCTTGGCGCGTCACATAGATGCCCTTGCGGTTCTTTGCGATCAGGTTGCGCTCGCAGGCGCTGGGCAGTCTGTGGGCGTACTTGAAGTTCTTTTTCAGGCAGCGATTGCCGAACATGATCTTGCGACCAGTTTGCGTGCGGTATTCGCGCAAGCAGCTTGCGGGCAACGCGCGGTACTTGCTGACGCGCTGCGGTGGTGTCGGCTTATGGGGGCGTGACACATATCCATATGGTTTGGACGGTTCGTCATCACTACCTGAGAGCAGAACACCAAGCGTGACCAGACCAAGAAGCGCGGCGATGATGGCGGTGTTGTCATCACCCCGCGCGTTTTCGCGGGCGTGAACGGGAGAGGCCGCCAACGTCGCGGCCACGGCAGCACTGAGAACCAGTTTCATGAACGAGCGGGGCAATGAATTCGGGATCATGGGATCATCCTTCCTGTTGGGTCGGGGCAAGCAGGCGCTTGTTATGTCTCCAACATGCGGATCCCCATGCAAGACAGGCAATATCGGGCGATTGTTATCCCCTATCAGCGCGTCCAGACGGGGTTTGTTATTGAATAACCAGCCGCCGCGCCGCATGGTCGATGCATGATGAAACGTACCGCTCTTACTTTACTTCTTGTCGCCATGGCATCGACGGCTCAGGCCGCGTGTTATGCTGACTACAAGGCCAAACGGGATAACCCGTTGAAGCTCCACTATGGTGTGATCGAGCTGTCGGACAGCGTTTGCGATAATCGCAAGGCTGCGCGTCGGCAGATAAGTGACCGGTTGGAGGCCAATGGCTGGTCCCTTCTAAAAGTCCAAGCCATATTCGACGCCACAGGTCTTGAGGAAAGGAAAGAAAGTGCCGGAAAATTCTTCCTTCGCTACTGATGCGCTGAAGCGCTCGAATCGTGTGGTTGTTATCGGGATTGCGGCGATTGTCGTGATCCTTCTGGTAACCGCTGTTTTCCTGTTCATGACCTTGCCGGATGCCAACGCATTTAACGCACGGGTTGAACAGATCTTCGTGGAAAATGACGGGCTGAACTCGGGCGCGGAAATCAAACTGCTTGAGATATTGGCGCAGTCGGGCACCGCCTTTGCCGACACGTTGACCAGCTATCGTATGGTGATTTTCGTGCTGCTGATCTTTGCCACGGCACTTCTGGTGGCGGCGCTTGTGTTCCTTCTGACCATCTTCGGTCTGAACCGCCGCATGAGCGAGATCGAACGCGCGGGCATTCAGGTGAATTCGCTTCTGATCAGCCGCGAAGAGCGCACTGTGTATCTGAACAACATGGAGTTCTCGCTGACGGAAGCGGCCATTGAAACCCTGTCAGCCTTGGCCGAAGCGCGGATGGATGAAGATGTTTTGTCCGGGTCTCAGCTTGAGGGCCTGATCTCGGGGCGTGATCCGTCCGAGTGCGACGAGGCCGCCGGCGCCACCCGCATCAAACGTCTGCGCGACGCGCTGGGCAACCAGCTGATGAGCGAGCTTTTGGTGAAAACTATCGCCCGACGCGGCTATATGTTGTCGATTGATAAAGACGTCATTCGGATGATCTGAAGATCGCCGATTTTGACAATGTCCCACACCGTTTTCTAAACAGGTCGGTCCGTTCTGGTGCCGACCTGTTCTGCTTCTGTGGTTCGGCCAAATTCTCAATTGGGGCGAGAATGTGTCGAAAGGGTGGCGCAAAATTGGACTTGCAGACGCATTTTTTGTAAACTGCAAGGCGCAACCAGATTTTAATACCCGCGTGGTTGGGCGGAAAATTTATTAGGAGGGGGAATTATGCGTACAAAAATCCCAGGTCTTTTCGCGGCGCTTCTGGCCGCCATTCTGATGTTGCCAGCAACTCAAGCCACAGCCGATACGGGCTGTACGACCAGCTGCGATGGCAGTGGTGGCACGGGTGATGGCAGCGGCGGTGGCGGTACCGGCGACGGTAGCGGCAGCGGCGATGGTGATGGCACCGGCGGTGGTGACGGAGATGGCACCGGTGGTGGTGATGGAGACGGCACTGGCGGCGGTGACGGAGATGGCACTGGCGGCGGTGACGGAGACGGCACTGGTGGCGGTGACGATGGAACCGGCGGCGGCACACCTGATGGTGGTGGCGGCGGAGACGGCGGCAACGGCGGCGGCGATGGCGTACCCGGTAAGTCGAACAAGAACGACAACCGTCGCTGATATCCTGCACCCGTAGCTACGGGCGAAGATAAGTCGACACGAAAAGATTAGCCCGGCAGAAGGAACGCTTCTGCCGGGCTATATTATTGTGACAAGGGGTCGGAGCAGCGGTTACTGAAGCTGCATCCCGTTGGCAAAGACCGACCCGTCGGGGGTGACTTCAAGCGTGGTCACGCGGGCATCATCGCCATTCGCGGCGTCGGCGGCGGTGAACATCTCCAGCATCATCATCGAGCCGGTCACCTGTTCTGCCGGAATGCCCATCTGAACCAGTTTCTGCGACAGGGCAGTCAGGCCTTTGGCGCGCAGGGTCAGTTTCCCTTCCGGGCGCGGCAGGCCGTCGAAGGTCTCGAGATCGCTGGAATCAAAGGTAAACGCACCTTCGCCGTTGATCTCGGCCCCTACGGCCGACAGACGCAAAGCGTTCAGCGTCGCGCTGCCCGGCTCGACCGGCAGCATGTCACCCAGCGCTTCAAGTTTGGCTTCAAGGTTGGCAAAATCCAGCCACTCGACGTTGTGCTTCAGCGTTCCAGTCAGATCGAGCGTCAGGTGAATCGGATCACGCGGCAAGGCGCCCATCGGGTCACCCATCGCCCAAACCATATCGTCCAGCGTCAGCCCGTTCAGGTCGAGGTTGACCGCCACGGGGCCAAAGCTGTCATCCGCCAGAAGCGGCGCCTGCATGGTGGCCGACATCGACGCGATGTTTCCACCCAGCGCCAGACCCGGCATCATCGGCATTTCCATCTGAAGACGGAAGTCTTCGACCGGACCCGAGATGGTGACGCCGCTTGCATCCAGCTTCATGGAGGAATCATAGGATTTGGCCGAAGACGACTGCGCCATCATCATCGTATCCCCCTGCGACGTCACCTGTTCTGTGCTGTAGTCAGCCATACGGGTGGTCATGTCCATCACCAGCCCCTCGCGCAGCGCTTTGGCAAGGTTGGTAAAATCGATGCCGGCGGACGGGGTCACCATGCGCATCTCGCCTTCGATGCGGCCCGATTTCATCACCGACGCAGCCGTGATTGGCCCCTCGTCGTCTACGATCATCGACTGGTTGAACGTGATGTTCTGTTCGTCCGCCGCAAAGGTGATATCCGAGGTCGTCATCTCGCCGGATTTGGTCACCGACTGCCCCACAAGGCCAAGGTATGTGCCGTTCATTGAGAAGCCCATGACCTCTTCCGGTACGCCATCAAGTTCGACCGCAATATCCAACCGGGCGGCTTTCTGGTCGAAGGTAACTTCTTCCGGGCTGCCCGAGAAGATGTTGGTGAACCCTTGGTGGGTCATCGTCATCGCGCCACCAAAGCTTTCCCCATCCGTGCCGGAATAGGTCAGCGTATAAGTCCCGTCAGCGGGCAAGATCATCTCGACGCGGCCATCACCCATATCAATCAGATCGAACGCGCCCAGATCTACACTTACGGATCCAACGTCAAACGGCAGGGTCATATTGAAGGTTACATTCTTCAACGCCAGCCCGTCGCCACGCGCCGATGTCTCAGCACTGAGCGCGCCGCCGAATGTGGTCGAGCTTTGCTGAAGATGCCTCCAGACATCGTCTGTCGTCAGATCCGCGAAGGCGGCGCCAGGTAGGAAAGTTGCGCCCAGAAAAGCGGCGCGGGTCAGCCGGGTGGCAAGAGTTTGCATGTGCGATAATCCTTTGCACTCTATGTGTAATTGGCGGGAAGGTATGTCAGTGATTTTGGGGTTACAACACCTTTCAGGGTATTGGCGGTATTTGGCTCAACGCATCCGTGCGTGGGCAGTTGGACCACTAACCTACTTGGCGATTTCCACCAGAACCTCGCGGATCTGCGCCAGTTGATCCGAGCGGACCATCTCGGGCGATAGTTGCAGAACCAGCTTCCGTGGAAGGTCGACAATACCCTCGAAGGGGCGCACCAACTCGCCGCTGTCCAAAAACCGCTGCACCAAGGCTTCGTGCGCCATCAGAACGCCCCCACCGTGTCGCGCTTCTTCGAGCGCGACAGCAAATAGCGAATGTTCTGTCCCGCCCGAAGCGATGCCGCGCAAATCCGTCTGCGCGGATAGCCAGTGTTCCCAATCTTCAGACCATGTGCTGTCGCGCAGAAGCGTTTCGTTGCGCAGGTCCTCAAGGTGGGTGAGCCGGGTGGCTACCTCGGGGGTGCAGATCGGGAAGATCCGGTCCCGCAGCACCTCGATATCGTTCGGGCCCAAGGGGTCCGAGGTGAAAAATAGCGACATATCAATGGGCTCACGCACCAGATTCGGCGGTTCTTCCAAGGCGATCACAGACACCTGCAGATCTGGCGCGATCTGGCGCAGCTTCCTCAACCGTGCGGGCAGCCAGTACTGAGCAAGCGATGGCAGCGTGGCCAGCTTGATCTTGTTGGGTGCCACCTGCTTGCGCAGTGCATGGACGGCAAGGCCGAGTTGGTCAAAGGCACGAGTGAATTCGGGCACCAGTGCTTCAGCCATCGGGGTTAGCGCGACACCGCGAGCGCTGCGCACGAACAGCGGGGTTTCGGCCCAGGCCTCAAGCGTTTTGATGTGCTGAGTGATCGCACCGGGTGTGACCGATAGCTCTTCCGCTGCCGCCGAGAAACTGCCCAGACGCGCCGCGGCCTCGAACGCGCGTAGGGCGTTCAGATGTGGGCCTTTCGGGCGGGGTGGCGAGACGGGCATGGTGGGCCTTCAATAAGGGTGAGTTTTTCTACACCAAAATAATAGCAATACTGATTTGCGCGATCCAGCCCCTCTGTTCGATCCTGAAGTCGACACCTTTTCAGGAAAGCGAGGACGCCATGACCTATCAATTCAATACACCGGTCGCCCAAACCGATCCGCTGATTGCGAATGCGCTGAACAATGAAAAGCAACGCCAGCAGGACCAGATCGAGCTGATCGCGTCCGAAAACATCGTCAGCCGCGCGGTGCTGGACGTGCTGGGGCACGAGATGACGAACAAGACGCTGGAAGGCTATCCCGGCAATCGCTTCCACGGCGGAGGCCGTTTTGTCGACGTGGTCGAGCAAGCCGCGATCGACCGTGCAAAGGCTCTATTCCACTGTAATTACGCCAATGTGCAGCCTCACTCCGGGTCGCAGGCCAACTTGGCGGTGTTCTTTTTGCTGCTGAAGCCGGGCGACAAAGTGCTGTCGCTGGATCTGGCCGCAGGCGGGCATCTGTCGCACGGGCTGAAAGCCAACCTATCGGGCCGCTGGTTCGAGCCGCACCACTATGGTGTCGACCCAGAGACCGAGGTGATCGACTATGACGCTCTGGAACAGCAGGCCATCGCGCTGAAGCCAAAGCTGCTGATCGCAGGCGGTTCGGCCTATCCGCGCGAGATTGATTTTGAACGCATGGGGCAGATCGCCAAGAAGGTGGGCGCATGGTTCCACGTGGACATGGCGCATATCGCAGGTCTGGTTGCGGGAGGGGCGCACCCCTCGCCATTTCCCCATGCCGATATCGTCACCTGTACCACCACCAAAACCCTGCGCGGCCCGCGCGGTGGGCTGATTCTGACCAACAACGAAGACTGGTTCAAGCGCCTGCAATCCGCGGTCTTTCCCGGGGTTCAGGGCTCGATCCACACGCAGGTTCTGGCCGCCAAAGCAGTCTGTTTGGGCGAGGCGATGACGGAAGAGTTCAAAGCCTATGCGCATCAGATCAAGGCCAATGCGAATACCTTGGCCAGCACATTGGCCGCACGCGGTGTTCGCATCGTTTCTGGTGGAACAGACTCACATATCGTGCTTCTGGACCTCAGCGGGAAGGGCCTGACCGGCAAGCGCGCCGAGGTGGTTCTGGAGCGCGCCAATATCACCGCGAACAAGAACGCGATCCCATATGACAGCCCCCGCCCGCCGGAATGGGTCGGCCTGCGCCTTGGGGCCAGCGCGGCCACCACGCGGGGCATGAAAGAACCTGAGTTCGCGCAGTTGGGAGAGATCATTGCCGACCTGATCGACGCTGAGGCCGGCGGGGATAACGCAGCCCTTGATACGGCTGTATCCAAGGCAGCGGATAAGGTGGCTGCGCTTTGCGCCGCCTTCCCCGCCTATTCCGGCTGACGCGAACCCTTTGCTGACTTTTAGTGCCCCGCCTGTGAAGTCAGGCGGGGTTTTCGCGTCATCTGACCTACACGCAGGTGTCGTTTTCAGAGAAGTCAGAAGGCGATTTGCCACTACAGTGATTCGCAGAAGGAATGCCGAACCGGAGGAATCCCATGCAATCTCATGCGAAGGTCGTTGTTGTTGGGGGCGGCTGTGTTGGCGCCTCGATCCTGTATGGGCTGACGGAGCATGGATGCTCGGACGCGGTGATGTTGGAGCGTACGCAGCTAACGGCAGGCTCGACCTGGCACGCGGCGGGGTTGCTGGTGACGTTCGTGCGCTCGCACAACGTGTCGAAAATGACGCTGGAAACGATCCGGATTTATACCGAGGTCGAGAAAAAGCTGGGCATGTCGGTTGGTCTGAAGAAGGTCGGGCAACTGCGTGTGGCCAACACGCCCGAGCGTTGGGACGAGTTCCAAAGCTATCTGTCTGTGGCCGAGGCCGCGGGCGTACCGTGCAAACTTCTGACCCCGGAAGAAATCGTCGAGGTGCATCCGCTTTTAAACCAAAGCAACAGCATTCAGGGCGGCATTCTGCACACGGAAGACGGCTATGTGAATCCAGCCGACATCACGCAAGCGATGGCCAAACTGGCCCGGGATGCGGGTGCTAAAGTGTACCAGAATGCCGAGGCGCAGAGCTATGAGAAACTCGACAGCGGATTGTGGAAAATCGTCACTAATCAAGGCGAAATCACCTGTGAACATCTGATTTTTGCAACCGGCAACTACGCGCGGGAAAACGCCCGTCGGGTGGGGCTGGACCTGCCCTGCATCCCGATCGTGCATCAGTACTGGACCACCGAAACGGTGCCGCATCTGATCGACCGAAAGAAGCAGGGCTTGCCGGAATACCCGATCCTGCGGGACGAGGATTATGGCGCCTATCTGCGTGAAGACACGGGTGGCCTTCAGTTTGGCCCCTATGAGTTCGAAAAGGACCTGAAGCTGTTCGCCGAGGATCGCGTACCCCCGACCTTTGGCGCCGATCTGCTGCCTGAGGATTTCGAGGCCGTGGAAACCCAATGGGAACGCGCAATCGAACGCGTCCCGGTTCTGGGTGAGATTGGCATCAAGGCCAATACCCGCGGCCCGTTCCAGATGACGCCCGACGAGTTGCCGCTGGCCGGACCTGCGCCGGGGCATGACAACCTGTGGTTAGCCGAGGGGATGCCCGGTGGCATTCTGTGGGGCGGCACGGTCGGCAACCAGCTGGCGCAATGGATCCTGAATGGACGTCCTGCCATCGATATGTCTGAACTCGATCCGCGCCGTTTTGGGGACTATGCCTCGAAACGCTGGACGATGGACAAAGTGCGCGAGACATGGGGCACCCACATGCACGCGCACATTCCGGGCGAGGATCTGTATTCCGCGCGTCCGATGCGGACTGTTGGGTCCTATGATTTGCTGACGGCAGAAGGGGCGGTCTGGACGACGTATAACGGCTATGAGTTCCCGAAATGGTTCGCGCCGACGCCTGAGGAGGCGATTCCGGTTGCGTCTTTCCGGCAGACCCACGCTTGGGACCATGTTACGGACGAGGTGAAGACGACCCGGGAGGAAGCCGGGTTTATCGAGATGTCCCCCATGACCAAATTCATGGTGCGTGGGCCTGGGGCGGCTGCGTGGCTGGATGGGTTGATGGCGAACAAACTGCCCAAAGTGGGGCGGATGACGCTGTCTTTGATGCTGAATGACCGCGGCGGGATGGATGCCGAATACACCATCGTCCGCGATGCCGAGGACGCGTTCTATCTGGTCTCGACCCCCAACGGGCAGGTTTATAACTGGGATGAGCTGTCCAAGCGCCTGCCGAAGGACGGCTCGGTTCAGCTTGAAGATATCTCGGAACAATACGGCGTGGCCGCGCTGGCAGGTCCGAAATCGCGCGAAATTCTGCAGCCCCTGACCGACAACGACCTGTCGAACGAAGCCTTCCCGTGGCTGACCGCCCAGATGGGCGAAGTCGGCTATGCCAAGGGCGTGCGCCTTCTGCGGGTTAGCTACACCGGGGAGCTTGGCTGGGAAATTCATCATCCCGTGAACTACAACCGCCACATCGTTGATTTGCTGTTGAAGGCGGGCGTGCGGCCTTTCGGGGCACTGGCTTTGGAAAGCATGCGGCTGGACAAATCCTATCGCGCAATCAACCG
>CALJDH010000140.1 GCA_938023895.1 uncultured Aliiroseovarius sp. | reverse complement strand
CAGTGCTTCGCGTTGCGGCACACCCGCACGCGGCAGTCCTTCGAAGAAGTAAGCTGGTTCAACATCAAGAAGCTGAGCGATCTCGAACATCTTGCTGGCCGATACCCGGTTATAGCCGGTTTCGTATTTTTGCAGCTGCTGAAACGACAGTCCCAGTTTCTCGGCTACGTTAACTTGCGTCATGCCCCGCAGCAGGCGCACTTCGCGAATTTTCTTTCCCACATGAACATCTACCGGATGTACCATTTTTTCACCACATAATTGTTTCCCGCTAAGGGAGAATGGCACCAAACGAAATGAAACCCAATTGGTGAGGGATGAACAATCATGTAACATTTTTGATTGCATGCTGGATGATTTATGTTACCAAGCTTAGTTAGTCCCTTTTTTACAAGGGTTTTTCGATCGTCCGTTTGGCAGGCTTGGGGAAGTATCTCGCCTGCGTGCACAATGTGTTTACAGCCAAGGGAGCAGAGATGACCCATCGCGATGCACCTGCACTGCTCTATGAGATGTTGAGGTCTTTCGCCTCATTGGCGCAAACCTTGAACCTTTCCAAGACGGTCAAAAACCTTGGAAGCACGCGCCAGACGGTCCGCCGGCACATCGCCCATCTTGAAGAGTATATGGGCAATCCGCTGTTCTCGTTTGACAACCGGCAATACAAGCTGACCGAAACCGGAGAGAACGCGCTTAAAGAGGCCGAAGAACTGCTGGCGCGGGGCGAAGCGTGGCTAAATAGCGAAAGTAGACACGTCCACGGCCTTCACTACCTGGCCTTGCAGGAGGGGAAGATCCCCTACTTCTTGCAGCAGCATCCTTTGACCTCTTTGTGGGACAATTCATCCGAACTAATGAAGTTTGGGTTTCATTGTTGGGCCCAATCCGAAGGCGAGTTGGAAAGCCCAGATTTCGCCAATTTGCGTCCTTATTTGATGGTGTTCAGATACAACCAGCTAAACGGCGACTGGATTTGTACCGAAGTGGGCGAGAAATCGTCCTTCGCCACATGGTTTGGGTGGGAGAAATACAGGTCCGCCGTGGGCCGCAGCGCCGTAAATCTGCCCACCGACAAAGGGTACAGTTATCTGCTGACACAATCCTTCCACGATGTGGCCAGCACACGCAGCGTCAGACTTGATCATATTCATACCCACATGCCCTATGGGCCGGATGATACACCGACGCCAATTTCGTATCATCGTCTGGTGATGGCCTGCCGCTATGCGGACGGAGATCTGGCCCTTGCGACGTTGATTGACCGCTCGCTGAATGTCCAAATTTTGGACCTGCCTGACGACATGCGTCTGGCGATGCCGCCAGAACTGGCGATGGATGTAAAACCGCCTTTCTAAAACCTACTATTTGGTCCCTGTGTCTATTTCGCGCCACATTGTTGACAGTTTTCAACAGTGACGCGTTCATTCGACAAATCATGGTGAACGCGCGAAACTTGGTCATAACCACTAATAAATGAGGTTCAGATGACCATCCATGACACATTCGCCGGCGCGCAGTACATCACGCGTATGCTGGACATCATTGCAGACAAAGGCGTGTTGATTGAAATAGGGACAGATTTCGATCTTTACGCGGGCTACATAGCAGAACACCGGACCGATCTTCCGCTGGGCTTGGCGTTCGATCCAGAGGTCCAGAAACTGACCGAGGACACCGGGTTCTGGATCGCAGGTTGGGACAGCGAGGGCAAGATGATGCACTCGCAGGCGATGCGCATGATTGATATGTCTGACACATACCTATCAGACTATCTTAGCGAGAATTTTCAACGGTTTGCACCACCTGGATACACTCTGGACATGAGCCGCAGCATGTATCGCGCTGGCCCGGGGGCTAAGCGGATTACGGGACGGATTTGCTATCATGGGGACCTTTGGGTCGAAAGCAGCGAACGTTATCGCGGCACCGGGCTTCCCGGTATTCTGGCCCGATTCGCCCTGGCGACGAGCCTATTGCGCTGGTCACCGGATCATGTGTTTGGATTCATGGCTCAACACCACGCATTCCGCGGGCTCGCCGAACGCGAAGGATATATGCACTGTGAACCCGGCGCGCTTGAATTACACACGCGCGAGTTGAACACAGTGATTCGCGGATTCCTGACCTATATGTCCCGCGAGGACCTGAACTTCCTGATGGAAATCTGCCCGCGCGAGTTCGTGATGTCTCAGGCGGCATAAACACGCGCGGACGGGATTTCCCGTCCGTAGCACTTGACCGGATTTGGGGCGTGCAGACCACAGCGCCCCTTTTCGTTCCGTTTGCCGTCTTTTCGCCGCCGCCTCGCCCCCCTATAAGGAGCGCAGGTAACAAAAGGACATGCCATGCGGCGCGCTACGATCACTCGCAAAACCGCTGAAACCGCAATCTCGGTCGAGCTGAACCTCGACGGGACCGGTCAGTATGACAATCAGACCGGCGTGGGCTTTTTTGACCATATGCTGGATCAGCTGTCGCGCCACTCGTTGATCGACATGACGATCCGCGCCGAAGGGGATCTGCATATCGACGATCACCACACGGTCGAGGATACCGGCATTGCCATCGGGCAGGCGCTGGTTGCAGCCCTTGGCGACAAGAAGGGCATCCGACGCTACGGCGAATGCCACCTTCCGATGGACGACGCACAAGTGCGCGCGGCATTGGATCTGTCCGCCCGCCCGTACCTGATTTGGAATGTCGATTTCGCCGCCCCCAAGATCGGCAACTTCGACACTGAGTTGGTGCGAGAGTTCTTCCAGGCGCTGGCGACCCATGGCGGCATCACACTGCATATCGACCAGATTCACGGCTTCAACGCCCACCACGTGGCCGAAGCCGCGTTCAAGGCTGTGGCCCGCGCGCTGCGCATCGCCGTTGAAACCGATCCGCGCAAGGCGGATGCCATCCCCTCGACCAAGGGTGCGCTGTAAAGCACACCCAACCGGAGACCTATGATGCTGACCGTGATCATCGACTATGACAGCGGCAACCTGCACTCGGCCGAAAAAGCGTTTCAGCGCATGGC
>CALJDH010000139.1 GCA_938023895.1 uncultured Aliiroseovarius sp. | reverse complement strand
GCGCCTGCCATATCGGCGATCATGATCGCGCGGTTGGTGGCCTCGCCTTCGACCTGAGAGGGGCGGGAGTAGGCGTGCGCCTCTGGCCCGGTGTTGCCCTCGGCCAACAGCTTGGCGGACAGCTCGGCAATCACATCACCGTTTTCGGCGTGCACCATCGGGGTGGCGCCAAGTTCGGCCAGACGGGTGAAGGACGAATAAAGCTCGTCGTCATTCACCATCAGCGCGCCCTTATAGGCCAGGAAGTGCTTGAACGTGTTGATGCCGCGCTCTTGCACGACGGTCTGCATGTCGTTGAACACCTGCTCGCCCCACCAAGTCACCGCCATGTGGAACGAATAGTCACAGTTCGCGCGGGTCGATTTGTTGTCCCACCGCTTCAGCGCGTCCAGCAGGCTTTCGCCCTGGTTGGGTAGGCAGAAATCAACCACCATCGTGGTGCCGCCGGCCAGACCAGCGCGCGTGCCGCTTTCAAAATCGTCCGAGGAATAGGTGCCCATAAAGGGCATCTCGAGATGCACATGCGGGTCGATCCCGCCGGGCATGACATAGCAGCCTGTAGCGTCCAGAACCTCGTCGCCTTTCAGATCAGGCCCGATTTCGATGATTTTGCCGCCGTCTACAAGGACGTCAGCTTTGTAAGTGAGGTCTGCTGTGACGACAGTGCCGCCTTTGATTACTTTGGTCATCCGACAACTCCCTGTTGCGCCCGGCTGTGTTTGTTTTTTGTTCAGTCCGGGGGATGTGTTTGATCAGTCTATGATTTGTGCGGTCTCCAAAACGGCATGCAGTAGTACGTCCGTACCCGCCGCCGCCCATTCCTTGGAAATGTCTTCTGCCTCGTTGTGCGAAAGCCCATCCACACAAGGGCACATGATCATTGCGGTGGGTGCGACGTCGTTGATCCAGCAGGCGTCGTGGCCCGCGCCCGACACGATGTCCATGTGGCTATAGCCCAGCTCTTCCGCCGCATCGCGCACGGCTTTCACGCAGGTCTCGTCAAACGCGGGCGGGTCGAACGTGCCGACCATTTCCCAGCTCATCTCGACGCCGATATCGGCACAGAGCTTCGGCGCGCGCTCGTCAAACTCTGCGATCATCGCGTCGATCACCTCTTGCAGGTGAGAACGGAAATCGACGGTGCAGACGACCTTGCCGGGGATGATGTTGCGCGAGTTCGGATAGACGTCGATATGGCCGATGGCCCCCACCGCGTTGGGCTGGTGTTTCATCGCGATCTCGTGGACCAGTTCGGTGATCAGCGCCAAACCACGGCCCGCGTTGATGCGCATATGCATGGGGGTCGAGCCGGTGTGGCTCTCCTTACCCACGATGGTCACTTCCAGCCAGTTCAGGCCCTGACCGTGGGTGACGACACCGATGTCTTTGCCCTCGGCCTCCAGAATGGGGCCTTGTTCGATGTGCAGTTCGAACATGGCGTGCATCTTGCGCGCGCCGACTTCCTCGTCACCAACCCAGCCGATGCGTTTCAGCTCGTCGCCGAACTTCTTGCCCTCGGCGTCTTCGCGGTCGTAAGCCCAGTCTTGCGTGTGCTTGCCCGCAAACACGCCCGAGGCCAGCATGGCCGGCGCAAAGCGTGTGCCTTCTTCGTTGGTCCAGTTGGCGATGACAATCGGGTGCTTTGTTTTGACGTTCAGGTCGTTCATCGTGCGGACCGCTTCCAGCCCGCCCAGTACGCCCAAAACGCCGTCATACTTGCCGCCGGTGGGCTGCGTATCCAGATGCGAGCCCATATAGACGGGCAGGGCGTCGGGGTCTTCGCCGGGGCGGGTGGCAAACATGTTGCCCATCGTATCGACGCCCATCGTCATACCGGCGGCTTCACACCATGTCTGAAACAGCGCGCGGCCTTCGGCGTCTTCGTCCGTCAATGTCTGGCGATTGTTGCCGCCTGCGATGCCGGGGCCGATCTTGGCCATCTCCATCAGACTGTCCCACAGCCGATCCGGATCGATGCGCAGGTTTTTCCTGTTGGTCATATTCATCTCCCTTTGGGTACACATGAATGTGCATGCGGAATTTAGATTCCGTCTTGTCCTCAGGCTGGATGATTTCTGCACGATCGGTCAACATTTTTCTGACCGATCGTGCGAATTGTTCTGTTTTCTGAGGAAATCTCGTGCGAAAAGGGAAAGCACTGCGCGAAAGTTACGCAGAATTAAGGTGTGAAGTGTTGACGTAAGCATGGCGACAAAAGGCATTCAAAGCCGTAATCGGCAGGAAGTTACCGGGCGGATTCTTTCCGCCGCTGAACGCGTGTTCGCCGAGTTCGGATATGCGGGGGCTTCGATCAGTCGGATCGCGGCGCAGGCAGGCATTCCGAAATCGAACGTGGTTTACTACTTTGAGACCAAAGAACTGCTCTATCGGCGCGTGGTGGGCGAGATCTTTGATATCTGGCGCGCGGCGGCGGACAGCATCACCATCGATAACGATCCGATCCGGGCGCTGGGCGATTATATCGACACGAAGCTCGATCTGGCGCGGACGCGTCCTTATGGCTCGAAGGTCTGGGCGAATGAGATTATTCAGCGCGCGCCCATCGTGCAGGACTATTTGGAAGACGAATTGCGGTCCTGGACCGAGGATCGGATCGTGGTGATCGAGGCGTGGATCGAACACGGGCAGATCCGCCCGATCAGTGCACGCCATCTGCTCTATGCGATTTGGGCGACAACGCAGCACTATGCGGATTTCACCCATCAGATCACCACGCTGAACGCGGGCGTAGAACTGACGAACCGCCAGTGGGATGAGACCAAAACGGCGGTGAAAGATCTGCTTTTGCGTGGCGTTGAAAAGCATGGGGACGGGTAATGGCGCGGGCGGGCACAACAGCGCGCAAGACGCGCAATCAGATGGAAAAGCGACAGGCGATTTTCGAAGCCGCCCTGAATGTTTTCTCGGAAAAAGGCTTACGGGGCGCGACGTTAGAGCAGGTCGCCAAGGCTGCCGGACTGTCCAAGCAGAACGTGGTCTATTACTTCGCCGGCAAGGACGAGATCTATGCCGAGCTTTTGGAAAGCCTGCTTCAGAAATGGGTACAGCCACTGCATGATCTGAATGCGGATGGCGACCCGATGGACGAGATCCTGACCTATGTCTCGCGCAAGGTGCAGATGTCGCGTAATATGCCCCGCGAAAGCCGCTTGTTCGCGACGGAAATCCTGCACGGCGCGCCACGTCTGGGAGAGGTTCTGCCCACTGATCTGAAGGCATTGGTGGACGAGAAATCGGCCATTATTCAGGGTTGGATGGATGCGGGAAAACTGGCGCCGCTGGATCCACATCACCTGATCTTTTCGATCTGGGCGATGACACAGCACTATGCGGATTTCGACGTTCAGGTGCGCTCGGTTCTGGGTCCAGATCGGTCCGCCACGCGGTTCGAG
>CALJDH010000138.1 GCA_938023895.1 uncultured Aliiroseovarius sp. | reverse complement strand
AAGCATTCGGCCTCAGTGTTTGGTCCAGCCTGACGGGCCTTCGACGCCGGGATGGGTCGGACGCTTTTCGGGCGTCACATCAGTGAAATCCCCATCAATCACATCTTCATCCTGCCCGGGCTGGCGGCGTACATCTTGATCTGCCATTCCCCCCATCGAGAATGTTTGAACCTTCACACGTGACCGCGCCCAGTTGAACACAGCGCTGCGCACGGCAGGGATCAGCAGCGCAAAGCCCACGAAATCAGTGAAAAAGCCGGGCGTCAGAAGAAGCGCGCCGGAAAACAGGATCATTGCGCCATGGGCCAGTGGCTCGGTCGGGTCATTCAACTGCCCAAAGCTGTCGCGCAGTTGCGACATTGCAAGTGCCCCCTGCGCACGCATCAATTGGGTGCCGACAACGGCGGTTAACACAACGATCCCAAGGGTCCACCACAGACCAATTGCACCGCCAACCTGGATGAACAGAGCGATCTCGATCAGGGGAACGGCGATGAACAGTGCAAAAAGCCACATGGCAAAAGATCTCCTTTTCGTGTGACCGGTGGACTTGGCCCGGTACTGCACCTACATATGTCACCGATGAACGCGTTTCCATATGGCGCTTGAAAAGAGGTATCCATGAGCTCTTCCCTGATCCAGCTTCTTGTACTGGCCGGTATTGCCCTGTTTTTGATTTTGCGCCTGCGCGATGTGCTTGGCACGCGCGAGGGGTTCGAGAAGCCCGTTGTGCCGCGTCAGGACAATCGGCGACTGGACCGCAGCAACCTTGAAGTGATCGAAGGTGGCCCGGATCGGGACATTCTGGATCACGCAGAAGAGGGCAGCCCGTCGGCTTTGGCGCTTGCTGCCATGAAAACCAACGAGCCCAGCTTTAATGTTGGCGAGTTTCTGGGTGGCGCGCGCGGTGCTTATGAAATGATCCTGATGGGGTTCGAAGCGGGCGAGATGTCCAAGATCCAGCCTTTCCTGTCGGAAGAAGTGTATGAAACCTTCGCCAGCGTGGTCGAAGCCCGCGAAGCGCAAGGCCTGTCGGTCGAAGCCAATTTTGTTGGCGTGCGCGAGCTGAAGCTGGAAGAAGCTGCGTTTGATACCACCACCCGCGAAGGTGAGATCACCGTGAAATTCGTGGGCGAGCTGACCTCGATCGTACGTGACAAGGGCGGCGACATCATCGAGGGTAACCCGAACGAGGTTAAGCGTCAGAAAGACGTTTGGACCTTTGCCCGTATCATGGGCTCGGACAACCCGAACTGGCAACTTGTCGCCACGGGTGGCTGATGTTTCGGGGGCTGGCATGTGCGCTGGCCCTTTTGGGCATGCCTGCCTATGCTGGTCTGGAAGACGCGCGCATAACTCTTGTTCCGTTTGAAGAACTTGATGGTTGGAACGATGACAACCATCAAGATGCACTGCGTGTGTTTCTGGACACGTGTCGGGATCTGGACGACCCGCAGTGGCGACCGATCTGTGCCTTGGCGCAAACGCAGGATGACGGAAAAGCCTTCTTCGAGCTGTTTTTCCGCCCCCTTCTGATCGAGGACGGTAATACCCCCCTGTTCACCGCGTATTTCGAACCCGAGCTGAAAGGCTCGCGGGTTCAGACCTCGGTCTATCGCTATCCGGTCTACGCCAAGCCGCGCGAGGTCATTGGCCAAGTGTGGCTACCACGCCGCGACATCGAAGACGGCGACGTGATGAAGGGTCGTGGGCTGGAAATCGCTTGGGTTGCGGATCCGGTTGACCTTCAATTCCTGCAGATCCAAGGCTCGGGCCGTATTCGTCTGCCCGATGGTAGCAGTATCCGTCTGGGCTATGGCGGCTCGAACGGGCACAGCTTCATGTCGCTGGGGAAAGAACTGGTCCGGCGGGGCATCTATAACGAGCATCAGGTCTCGCAGGCGGTGATCAAGAACTGGGTGCGGCGCAATCCGGAAGCGGGGCACGACCTTTTGATGTCCAACCCGTCCTATGTGTTCTTTCGCAAGATCGGGGATGTGTCCGCCAGCAAAGGTCCGCTGGGGGCGATGAACCGATCCATCACGGCGCACCGGTCGCTGGCGGTTGATCCGAAATACACGCCACTGGG
Organism: uncultured Aliiroseovarius sp.; assembly: GCA_938023895.1. GTDB lineage: Bacteria > Pseudomonadota > Alphaproteobacteria > Rhodobacterales > Rhodobacteraceae > Aliiroseovarius. Next base: position 765 of record CALJDH010000138.1, on the reverse strand, counting down.
CGCGCCGATCTGGCTGGAAAAAGACGGGACCGAGCCGTTTCGCCGCCTGATGGTCGCACAGGACACGGGGTCTCGGGTCAAGGGCGCGCAGCGGGCGGATATTTTCTGGGGCACTGGCGATCAGGCCGGAAAGCTGGCGGGCAAGATCAAAGATGACGGGCGCATGTATGTGCTGCTTCCGATCCAGCGCGCCTATGCGCTGCTGCCCGAGGATCAGTGACATGGCGAAGCGACCCAAGACACTGACCGAAGACGACAAGGTGTTGTGGAAGAAAGTGGCGGACAGCACGATCCGGCTGCGCCCACCCAAGCCTTCGCGTGAAAAAACAGAGACTATTCCACCTGAACCCATTCAGCCTCCGCCCAAACCGGTCAAGGTCACGCACCCCCGGTTCCGCGTGGGCGAGCGGGCGAAGAAGCCCGGAAATCCGAACGATTTGGCGCCATCCATGCGCGATCATATCGCGTCCAGCCCGGTGGCGATGGACCGCAAAACCTTTGGCAAGATGAAGAAGGGTCGCCTGTCGCCCGAGGCCAAGATCGACCTGCACGGCATGACCATCGCGCAGGCCCACCCGATGCTGACGCGGTTTATCTTGAACGCGATCGATGCGGATCGACGTCTGGTTTTGGTGATTACCGGCAAGGGCAAACACAAGGATGAGGGCGGGCCGATCCCGGTGCGTCACGGCGTGCTACGTCATCAGGTGCCGCATTGGCTGAACACCGCCCCCCTGCGCCAACACGTCCTGCAAATCACCGAGG
>CALJDH010000137.1 GCA_938023895.1 uncultured Aliiroseovarius sp. | reverse complement strand
TGCGCCGGGGCCGAGGTCGGCTTCATGATCGCGGGCGAGGGGCACGTGATCTATCTGTCCGGCGACACAGACATCATGGCGGATATGGAGTGGATGGGCGATCTGCACAAACCTGACATCGGCATTCTGTGCGCCGGTGGGCATTATACGATGGACATGGCGCGGGCCGCCTACGCGGCGAAGCGGTATTTTGACTTCAAGACCGTGATCCCCTGTCACTACAAGACATTCCCGATCTTGGCCCAATCCGCGCAGGAACTGATCGATGCCTTGCCAGAGGTGAACGTGATCGAGCCTGAAGTGCTGTCGCCAATCTCGGTCTAAAGCTTACCGGCGAGCGGCAAAAAACGCTTTCAGGATCGCCTCAGCCTCGTCCGCACCAATGCCATCATAGACCTCAGGCACATGGTGACATTGCGGATGTGTAAAGATGCGCGGGCCATAGGCCACGCCGCCCGATTTGGGATCCGCTGCGCCATAGTAAATGCGCCGGATCCGCGCCGCCGACAGGGCCGTGGCGCACATCGGGCAGGGTTCTAGCGTCACATAGAGGTCATAGCCCGGCAACCGTTCGGACCCGGCTTGGGCGCAGCCCTCGCGGATCACAAGGACCTCGGCATGCGCTGTGGGGTCATTCAGCTCGCGGGTGCGATTTCCGGCCTGCGCCACCACCCTACCGTCCGGTGCAACCAACACGGCACCAACAGGCACCTCACCGCGATCTGCGGCGGCGCGGGCCTCGGCCATGGCGGCGTCCATATGGCTTTTGAAACGGGTCATGCCCCTTCATGCCTGCCCTGCAAGCGATTGCCAAGGCTTCCCCTTTCGCGCGGCGCAGGCTATGCGGGGGTATGACGGATAAACCCACCCCCGCTGGCGACCGGATCGCCAAAGTGCTGTCGCGCGCAGGCATTGCCAGCCGCCGCGAGGCCGAACGCATGATCGAAGCCGGGCGCGTCAGTGTCAACGGCACCGTGATCGACAGCCCTGCCCTGAACGTGACACCCAAGGACAAGATCCTTGTGGATGACAAACCCGTGGCCGAGCCCGAGCCGCCGCGCATCTGGCTCTATCACAAGCCCACCGGGCTGGTGACCACCGCCAAGGACGAAAAGGGTCGCGAAACCGTTTTCGACAAACTGCCCGAAGACATGCCGCGTGTGATGAGCGTGGGGCGTTTGGACTTGAACTCGGAAGGGTTGCTGCTGCTGACCAATGACGGCGGCGTGAAACGCAAGCTGGAACTGCCCTCGACCGGGTGGACCCGCAAGTATCGCGTGCGCGTGAAGGGCAAGCCGACGGACGATATGTTGGCCCCCGTGCGAAAGGGAATCACTATTGATGGTGAGCGGTTCCAGCCCATGTCGATCTCGCTGGATCGGCAGCAGGGCGCGAATGCGTGGCTGACCATCAGTATTCGCGAAGGCAAGAACCGCGAAATTCGCCGCGCGATGGAGGCCATCGGCCTGTCGGTGAACCGGCTGCTGCGGGTCAGCTATGGCCCGTTCCAGCTGGGCGAGCTGAAAGCCGGCGAGGTCGAAGAGATCCGCCAGCGCGTGGTGCGTGAACAGCTGGGTATGGAAGCCCCTGCAAAGGCACCTGCCCGCAAGCGCTCTGGTCCGGTCAAAAGCAATCGCGGCACGATGGCCAAACCATCGCCGAAACGCGGGGGAAAACCCGGCGGGAAACCCGGGCAACGTCCGACAGGCAAAAGCTTTGGTGGCAGCGGGTCACGCGACCGAAACGCGGGCGGAAAACCACAAGGCCGACCCGGATCGCGCAAGAAATAGGGCTTGAGGCTTAGAAAAGTGACCCTTGATCCGGGGCGTCTTTCTTAGGTTTTGCTTTGCGGGCAGGTTTGGGTGTCAGAGCCTTAGTGACAGGGGCCGACGCTGATCCATCCAACGTCAAACGCCCATCTGCAAACTCGATCTCCAGCGCAGCGGCTTTGCTGGCCGCGGCCTGCGTGGTGACCACATCTCCATCGCCGCGAACCACCGCATAACCGCGTTTCAGGGTCTCGGTATAGCCCAGCGTCTGGCGCATCCGCTCCAACGCGGCCAAACGATCCTTCTGACGAGACACTGCAGACAGATAGGCATTGTCCAGCCGGGTTGCGGTGTCTTTCAAGGCCTGGGCGCGCTGCTGATTGGCCAGCGTGATACGTCCTGCATCCAGGCGTGCGGTTAGCCGATCAAATTCGCGGCGTCGATCTGCAGTGCCACGTGATAAGCCCGGACCAAGACGATTGGCCGCCATGCTCAACCGATCCCGCAGGGGCGCAAGGCGCGCGGTCAATGCGCGTGGACGCAATCCGGCCGAGGCCTCGCTCAGCTTCACACGTCGCGTTTGCGTCATTTGGGTCAGGGCGACGGGCAGTTTCAGGGATGCCGTGTCCAGCCGCTGACGCGGTCCATCCAGCAGGGCATCGGCACGGGGCAAAGCGCGGGACAGATCGCGCAGGCGCTGGCTGCGTTGGTTCACACCTTGCTCCAACGCACGAGTCAGGCGGGTGCCTTGCTCCTCGGTCCACGCCAGCAGTTCCAAGCGCACCGGCACCGCATGCTCGGCAGCGGCCGTCGGCGTCGGCGCGCGCAGGTCCGAGACGAAGTCGATCAAAGTTGTATCGGTTTCGTGCCCCACCGCAGAAATCAGCGGAATCTCCGAGGCTGCCGCAGCCCGTGCGACCACCTCTTCGTTGAAGCCCCACAGGTCCTCGATCGAGCCGCCACCACGCGCCACGATCAGCAAATCTGGACGTGGCAACGCACCGCCCGGCGTCAGACGATTGAACCCTTCGATGGCCGCCGCAACTTGCGGGGCACAGGCATCCCCCTGCACGGCGACGGGCCAGATCAGAACCTTGCGCGGAAAACGG
>CALJDH010000136.1 GCA_938023895.1 uncultured Aliiroseovarius sp. | reverse complement strand
TCTGCAGGTGAAAGTGGACGATCTGGCAGAGGCCGACGACATCTTCACGAAGCTGATGGGCGACGTGGTGGAACCCCGCCGCGAGTTCATTCAGCAGAACGCCCTGTCGGTCGAGAATCTGGACTTCTGATCGTTTGTAGGGTGTCCCATACTCGTTCGCGATGCCCAAAAGCTTTCGCGAACGAGCCATAGCCGCTCATTTTGGATTCTCTGCTGGCTTGCCAAGCAAGCCATGAGATGACCAGCACCCCGCGAACAGGCCCATCACTCAGCCATATTCAAGCGTGCCCGGATATCGGCTGCGCGAGACGATGGAATGGACCATGGTTGCAAGTGTTGTCAGATCGGCCACCGGCAGACCAAGCTGCTTTTGCAGGGCGTGTGCATAGGGTGGAAGATCGGTGCATTCCAGCACGATGGATGTCACATCCGGCGCGTCTCGCAGTAGCTTCTGACCAACGCTGACCAGTTCGGACATGACTTTGTTTTGATCCAGTTCGGTGCGCTTGCTGTGCAGGATCACATCGGAAAACTCGGGCTGATCTTGCATCCCAGCCATCGCAACCGGAATGTCCCCCGCGCCAACTGCTTGGAAATGGGCATCCGTCAGGGCCGATGCGCGGGCGGTGATCACGCCCACCCTGCCGCGCCCACCCGCCATCTGATGCATCAAGGGGATCTGGATCAGGCTGGACGAAAAGACCGGGATCGACACCTCTGCGGCCACCTCCTTTTGATAAAGCGCCATGAAGCCGCAGCTTCCGGTGATGGCGGCACAGCCTGCGGCCTCAAGTTCTTTCGCGGCTTCAAGGAACGGGGCGAAGAACTCTAAGCTGGGACGATCCAACAGCTCGGCAATGGTGGTGCCCCGGACTACGGATTTGCGGATCGGGAAGGGCAGGCTGCTGGCGCAGCGGATATGCCCCGGCGGTTTCGCAAAATGGGTGTCCAGGCACAAAAGGCCGATGGTCGGCTCTGTCAGTGTTGCCTCAGTCATATCAGGTCTCTCTTCTTCGATTTATCTGGAGCGCGCAAACCGGTCGGTCCGATAGGGGCGACAATCCGTATTGGGCGACGTGCCTGTCAGCATCTCAGCCAGCAGCTCGCCTGTCTTCGGGGCCATCATCAGCCCGTAATGAGAGTGACCAAACCCAGCGTAGAGGCCGGGCAGAGCATCGAACGCGCCGATCATCGGTAGGCTGTCGGGGAAGGACGGGCGACGGCCCATCCAAAAACGCACCTGATTGCTGTCCAGATCCGGGAAGGCCGCCTTGGCTTGGGCGGTCATGCGGGCCTCTTTGCCGGGATCCTTGCGCGCGTTCAAAGACGAGAACTCGGCCTGTCCGGCCACGCGCAATCCCCCCTCCATCGAGCTGGCCACAAATTTGGCGTCCATATCCATGACCGAGTTTGAAAGCGTGATCCCCGCCGCGGGAAATTCGACGTGATACCCGCGTTCGACCGCCAACGGGACGGAGATTCCAAGAGGCTTCAGCAGCTCTGCCGACCAAGCCCCCATGGCAAGGATCACCTTGTCACTGCGATATGCCGCGGCTGAACATTGGATTTCCCAGCCCTCTGCCGTTTTGCACAGCGACTGGATGTCTTCGCGCAGGATCTCGACCCCAAGCCGTCCGGCCTTTTCGGCCAGTGCGGTCATGATCCCGCCGGGCGACACCGCCCGCGCTTGTCCGTGGATCAACACAGCCGCTTTGAAGTCCCGCGAAAGGGCCGGTTCGACGCGGTGAAGCTCATCGGCCCCGACCAGTTCCATGTTCGCACCTTTCTCGGCGCGGATGCGGTAATCAAGCGCCTGCAGCACATCCGGGTTTTCTGCGCGAAAGGCGTGGACATAAGCGCTGTCCTGCACCAGATGTTCGTGCCCCGTGCCGTGCAGATGACGCCGATACAGCTCGATCGACGGTGCGCAAAGCGGCTCCATCGCGTCTGCGATGTCCTGCACCCGCTGCGTGGTTCCGTAACGCAGGAAGCTCAGCCCCCACGGGATCATCTTGGGCCAATAGGCCGCGCGGACACTTAGCGGGCGTTGAGGTCCAAACATCAGGCTGGGGATCTTCTTCCAGATGCCCGGCATGGATTGCGGAATGATCGACCACGGCGAGATCACCCCCGCATTCCCGAACGAGGTCTCCTGACCGGGATCCCCGCGATCAATCAGCCGAACCGCATGGCCGCGTTCGGCCAGCGACAGCGCAGTGCACAACCCAACCGCGCCAGCGCCAAGTATGGTAACCGGTTGCGTCATGATCTTCAGGCCATGCTTGCTGCAGCGTTGCGACGGTGAATCAACTGGCTGATGATGGCCGGGCTGGCGATGGCCAGCGCCACGAGGTCCGCCTGGATCGAGGGTGCGATGAAGACCAGACCAGCTGCGGCCAAGAGCAGGCGATAAGCCATCGCCATCGGCGCCAACCAATAGCCGACGACGGCGGCAGACAGGGCGATTACACCGGCGATACAGCTTGCGGCCGTGTAGGTGAACTCGACGAAATCAAACCCGGTGGAGGACACGAACAGCAGGACCGGCGCATAGACGAAGGCCATCGGGGCCACCACTTTCCCAAGCCCGAGCGAGAACGCGGACATGCCGGTTTTGAACGGGTTGGAGTTCGCAATCGCCGCCGCCGCATAGGCCGAGGTGCAGACCGGGGGCGTGATTTCAGCCACAACGCCATAGTAGAGCACGAACATGTGGCTTGCGATCGGCGGAATGCCAAGTTGCGCAAGCGCGGGCTGCGCGACCGAGACCAGCATGATGTAAAGCGCGGTGGTCGGCACCCCTGCGCCCATCAGGATACAGGCGATGGCGATGAAGACGAGGCTGATGAACAGCGTCAGGTCCTCGACACTGAACAGCTCGAAACTGCCCAGCGTGAACAGACCATGCAGATCTCCGCCCAGATTGGCTGCGGCCTGGGTAACCATGAAGCCGATGCGGAAACCTACGCCGGTGGTGTTGATCACACCGATCACGATGCCCACGGCAGCCGAGGCCGCCCCGACAGCCAGCGCGTATTTCACGCCCGTTTCCAGCGTATCCGCCATCTCACCCATCGTGGTACGACGCTGTGGATTGAAGCTTCCCAGAATGGCGCCCCCGATCAGGATCAAGGACATAGGCAGGTCAAACCCGTCCCCCATATACTTCCAGACAACGAAGGCGATGAAGGCTGCGGGATAGGCCAGCGTGAACGGGGCCTTGATGCGGCTCATCCCTGTAATCAGCGCCAGAGAGATGCCGCAGAAAGCCGACATATAGGGCGTGTAGCCCGAGAAGAGCACTGTCAGAAGGCCGACCAGCGGCACCAGATTGGCCCAGCCATCGCGCCAGACTTGCGCGAATTTCGGCAGCATATCCTTGGCCATGCCCTTCAGGCCCAGACGGCGGGCCATCAGGTGCACCACGGCAAAAACGCCGGTGTAATGCAGAAGCGCCGGGAAGATCGCGGCAATCACGATGGTGGTGTAGGGCACCTCGAGGAACTCGGCCATGATGAAGGCGGCGGCCCCCATGATCGGCGGCGTGATCTGACCCCCCGCCGACGCGGCAGCTTCGACACCGCCTGCGAAGTGGCCGGGATAGCCAAGGCGTTTCATGTTCGGAATGGTCAGGGCGCCGGTGGACACCGTATTGGCCACCGACGAGCCCGAGATCGTGCCAAAGAAGGCCGACGACACGACCGAGACCTTGGCAGGCCCGCCCGTATAGCGTCCGGCCAGAATGGTCGCGTTGTCGATGAAAAGCTGTCCCAAGCCCGTGCGCTGCGCGATCACGCCGAACAGCACGAAGTGGAACACGATGGTCGAGACCACCCAAAGCGTGACGCCAAAGATGCCTTCCTGCGGGAAGTACATTGACGACACGAAAGTGCGGAACTTGACGCCCGGATGTTGCAGGATGCCCGGAAAGATCGGGCCAAACAGCGCATAGGCGATGAACACGCAGATGATCAGCGGCAGGATCCAGCCCAGCGTGCGGCGCGCGATGTCCAGAACCAGCACGATCAGAATACAGCCAAACACCATGTCATAGCTGTTCGGATTGCCCATGCGGAAGGTCTGTTCCTCGATCCCCAAGGCGGGGATGCCATGCCACGCCATGCCAAGGTACAGCGAGGCCGCCACGCCCAGGACCATCAAAAGGATGTCCAGATACGGGACGCCACCCAGACGGAAGGCTCCGTTATTCAGGTCAAAAGCAGACTTGGTTTTGATCAGGGGAAACAGCGCGTAGATCAGGATGAAGAGGCCCGACAAGTGCCAGCCCATGTGCCAGAAATCGGGCGGCAGGGCGAAACCCGCCGTCAGATAATGATACGATGCAAAGGCAAGCGCCACATAGCGCAGGAAACGGGCAAACCGGTCTGACACGGCACGCGTTGCAGCGCCTTCGTCATATTTCTTTTCAATTTCAGCCAGTTCCTCGGCTGAGAGTTCTGGCGTTTCCTTGGAAAGAGCATCGCTCATGGCGTCTGTTCCTACTGTCAATCTTGTAGAAGGTGGCACGGGCGGCACCGATCTGTCGAATGCCGCCCGGCCGGAGGTGTTCTGGGGGGAGGGTCAGAACGTTAGTTCAAAGCACCTGCTTCTTTATAGAACTTCTCGGCGCCCGGATGCAGCGGCACGCCCAAGGCCGCGACGCCATCAAGCGCGGTTTCCAGCGTGATCTGCTTGCCTTTGGCGTGGCCGTTGTCCAGCAGCTTGCGGGTATTGTCATTCCACAGCGCCTGCGTGATGCCGTAAACCAACTCGTCCGACAGGTCCGAGGATACGACCAACAGGGCCGAGACCGCCGGTGTTTTCACCTCATAATCCACGCCTTCATAAACGCCAGCGGGGATTTGCGAGGGGATGTATGCCGGAATGATCTCGTTGATCTTGGCAAGATCTTCATCCGAGAAGCTGTGCAGTTCCATGCCTTTGGTGGTGGAAAGCTGAACCATGGCCGAAACGGGCCAACCTGCCGCGTAGAAATAGCCATCCAGCTGACCGTCAGCCAGACGTTCCGCCGATTGGCTGTTGTTCAGCTCGGCCTCGTCCATGTTGTCGCGGGTCACGCCCCACGCGTTCAGCATCTGCAGAACAGCAACCTGTGTGCCAGAACCGGCCTGAGCGATGCCAACGCGCTTACCTTCCAGATCGCCCAGATCGCTCAGGGATTTGCCCTTGGGCAGCACAAGGTGCAGATCTTCGGGGTACAGGTTCGCAACGATGCGCAGCTTGGGGTGCGGCTTGCCGTCGAACTTGCCCTCGCCCAGATACATCGACCGGGTCACGTCGGCAGCGGCCATCCCGGCCTCCAGCTCGCCATTCTGTACGGCCGTGTTGTTGAACACCGACGCGGTGGTCGATTGTGCAATTGCGATCAGGCCCGGCACGCCACACTGGCCGCCTTGGTCGCAGGGACGCGAGCCCGGAGGGCTGGAAATACCGTTGGCAATGGTGCCGCCGATCGGGAAGTAAGTGCCACCCGCGCTTCCGGTGCCGATCCGGAAAAAACTGGGATCCTGCGCAAAGGCCGATCCGGTCATCACAGATGCGGCTAGCACCGCACCACCAAGACTTTTCATCAGTGTCATCATTCGCTCCTGTTGGTCGTTCACAAGACCCGGAAAGCGTTCCCACCGGGTCTTTGATGAAATTATTCAAACAGCATGCTGCACAGGTTTAATAAAAACAAATTTTATTATCTTGGGTTTTTCTAAGTTTAGCTTATACAATGTGGGAAGCAAAGCATAAGTCCGCTAAGGCACTGGATACATTTATGAATTTGACTCAACTGACAGCCTTCAGGGCCGTGATGGAGTCCGCCACCCTCTCGGAAGCGGCGGAAAAGCTGGGTCGGACACAACCTGCGGTAAGCCTTGCAATTCGATCTCTGGAAGAGGCCTTGGGGCTAAAACTATTCGAAAGACGCGGGCGGCAATTGCTTCCAGTTCCCGAGGCACACTATCTGCACGCAGAATCGGATGACATCCTGAATCGCCTGTCAAACGTGGCCGACACGATGAAAAGCCTGATCAACGGGCAGAGTGGCAGCCTGAACGTGGCGTCGATGCCGGGCCCGTCGAACTATCTGTTTCCCCGCTATATCAGCCGCGTGATCGGAGAGACGCCAGATGTCCGCATCTCGTTGTCCTCGCGCACGTCCCCTCAGATCCGCGAGCTGGCGGCGACCCAAGGGTTGGATTTTGGGTTCGCAGATATGATTGGACGCGAGGCATCAACGACGACATTTCGGCAAGAAACGATTTCGGCAGACTGTTTTTGCGCCATGCCCAAGGATCACGACCTTGCTGCGAAAGACGAGATCGACTGGCAGGACTTGGACAATCTTCCATTGGGGCTTCTGCAATCCACGCATCATTCGCATCAGAAAACCGTTAAGGCGTTGAACGATGCAGGCTGCACCGCCAACGTCGTGCTGGATTGCCAGTTCTTCCTGCCAATCATGCCGTTTATCAGCGCCGGTCATTGCCTGTCCGTAGTCGATCCCCTGACGGCGGTGACCGAGCAATCGATCAATCTAAGCGATGGCCAAGTTGTATTTCGCAGGATGAAACAAGGGTTTCGATACAGGTACACGATCGTGTCTCCGATCTTTCGGCCCATGTCACAGCTCGCTCGGATGGTAAAAGACGGCTGGCGCGCCGAAGTCATGGAGTTGCTGTCACAAGTCGGCGCCAATCCCAGCTTTATGCCAGCAGATCCCGTTCCAGATCCCTAATCAGTCCTTTGTACATTTATTCCGGGACCTACCTCAGCTGACAAGGCCAAGTCTGCCAATCCCAGCAAGACAAGACGTATGGGCTGCAATCTTCATCAGGCGTATGGGCATTATAGAGATGTGCTCACGATTCGACCGGGTTCCCCCGAATCCGGAATGTCACCTTTGTCCAGCCAGCCGATCCAACTCTGCGCCGAGGATCTGGGCAAAGGCCGTCGCCAGCTTTGATGCTGGGCGGTGCGCGGGCATCAAGATCGAGACATCCAGCGAGACCAGCGGCCGGAAAGGTCGGAACACGATCGGGTGGGGTTTCGGCGTTTGCTTTTTGTACCCCGCGACCGAGATCGGGTCGCAGACGCAATAGCACAGTCCCTTTTCCACAAGGATCAAGGCGGGCTGGAAGGTGCGCAGCTCGAACCGGTGCGCGAACTCGGCACCCTGATCCGCAAAGGCGCGTTTCGTGGCAGCAAGGTTGGGGTGGCCTTCTTGAAGGGCGGCCATAGGTTTGCCATCCAATGTGCGCGCATCAATCTGGTCAAGTTCTGCAATCGGGTCGTCACGCGGAATGGCGCACATGCATTCCAGCTTGAAATCCTGCATGTCCAACGCCGGGTTTGGGGTCGGGGTTTCGGCCAGCCCGATGTCGTATTGCTGCGAGGTGATCCACTTGGTGACTGTCGATGACGCTCGCATCATCAACGAGGCATGTACGTCAGGCTTGTCCTGAAGGAACTCACCCAGCATTTGCGGCATCAGCATGTTGGCGGCAGCGGGCATGCAGGCGATGTTCAAGCGGCCTTTGGTCAGCGCGCCAATCTCGCTCATCGTACGGGTGGAGAGGGTCAGACGATCTAGGATCTCCTCGGTCTCGCCGGCGAAGAATTGTGCCTCGGGCGTGGGTTCCATCCGTCCCTTTTGACGGCGGAACAGCGATAGCTGCAATTCGGCCTCGAGGTTTGCAATCAACGCACTGACCGCAGGCTGCGTGCGGCCAAGGATTCGTGCTGCTTCCGAGACGGATCCGCTGCGCATCACCTCGCGAAAAGCCTGAAGTTGTCGGATGCTAATGTTCGGAGTCATTGATTTTACGCCTCTTTTCCCTCACCTATAAAGCAACCTTATCCAAATATCAATTTAATCGCTTTGACCTTTTGGGTTCTCAAAAACATCCTTAACGTAACGTCAATCCGAAGCCCGGATTGCCACAGGAGAACACAATGGACCGCTTTGCCAGTATCATTCTGACCGTTCTGATCTGCGTCGTCGCGCTGGGTCAGTTCGTACAGGTGATCACCCGCTATGTGCTGGAAATCCCGGTGATGGGGCTTGAGGAAAGCCTGCTTTACCCAACGATGTGGCTTTACATGCTGGGCGCTGTGAATGCCTCGCGCGAGAACACCCACATCCGCGCCAATGTGCTGGAAATCTTTCTGTCATCCACGAAGCAGCATCAGGTGCTGGCGGTGATCGGCGAGATTATCAGCCTGACTATCGGCATCTGGCTGACAACCTGGGCGTGGGATTTCACCAAATACTCGATCCGCGTCTGGCGCGAGAGCCCCACGCTGTACCTGCCCACCTTCTATGTCGATGTGGCGCTGATGACCGGCATGGTCCTGATGATGATCTTCACCGCATGGCACCTGATCAAGCACCTGATCGTGCTGTTCAGCCCCACCACCCCGACCGAGGAATCCTGATATGGTTGAAATCGCACTTCTTGCCGTTCTGGTTCTGGTCATCCTGCTGACCCTTGGCGTGCCGCTGCCTTATTGTTTCGGGGGCGGGTTGATGGTGATGTATTTCGCCGGAGACGTTGTCATGAAAGGCAACATGCTGTGGGGCTTTCAGCAGCTGGGCAACCCGGTTCTGCTGGCCATCCCACTGTTCGTGTTGGCAGGGACGATCATGTCCGTGTCGGGCATCGCGGCCAGTCTTCTGAACTTCGTCAACATCTTCATCGGCCACCTGCGTGGCGGGCTGGGCGTGGTGGCGACCGTATCCTGTGCGCTGATCGGTGCGATCTCTGGCTCGGGCTTGACCGGCGTGGCCGCGATCGGCCCGCTTCTGATCCCCGAGATGGAGAAACAGGGCTATCCGCGCGCCTATGCCACCGCCCTGATCGCCAA
>CALJDH010000135.1 GCA_938023895.1 uncultured Aliiroseovarius sp. | reverse complement strand
AGCGGTGCACCCAGCGCCATAAGCCCGAGCATCGAAAGAAACATGATCGCAGTGATCGTGAGGGGATCCAGGTCCGCCATATCTTCACTCCCTGACAGGGCCTCCCGCCCCGCCCAATTGAATTAGTCTTGTGCCTCGGGGATGTATTCCGGGTCGGTCTCTGAATCGTCTTCACCCTCGCGCGGGTCTTCAAATTCGATGCCCAGCATGGTCAGAAACGCACGTACAAACTCTGCAAGGTTCTGAAGCCACACCAAGCCAACCGCGATCGGAATGACCGTTTTGATGGGGTAGAGTGCGGGCTGCCAGATCGACTTGTTGGAATACTCGCGCACGGCCCAGCTTTCGGCGGCGAACTCGACCGCCATGACGAAGAATATCCCCATGACCAGAAGGCCGATGGCAAAGACGATCACGTCACAGGTTGCGCGTGCACGCGTGCCCAGCATGCCCCAGATCACTTCGGAGCGAACATGGCCGCGATGGCGCAACGTGAAGGCGCCCGCCAGAATGCAGAACCCGCCGTAAAGCATGGTCGACATTTCATGCGCCCAGATGGTTGGCGAGTTGAGGAAATAGCGAGCGATAATCTCCAGCATCAGCACGGCGATCATCGCAAGCGTCAACCAAGAAATGGCCCGCCCGACGTACTCGGACAGGCCATCTTGAATGACAAGATATCTTGTCACCCAAGCCATTACAGACGGCCTTGGGCCTTCGCATTGGCGACCAGAGCGTCAATGAACTTCTGGTTGCGCGGGCTGCGAGCGGCTTCTTCTTGCCATACACCCTGAGCGGCTTGCGTCAGAGCTTTCGAGTCTGCATCCGGCAGAGTGGCGTATTGGAAGGTGCCTTCAGCAACGCCTTCGTTGCCGTCTGCCAGCCACTGGTGGATGTCGTCAGCAAACTGCTGGATCGCGGTGTTCAGGATCTCTTTGTGCTCATCCGACAGGCCGTTCCACGCGTCGGGGTTGGCCAGGAACGTTTCGGTCCAGCCCGGCATCAGCATGTTCATGAAGGTGTAGTTGGTGGCGGTTTCGTGCAACTTCAGCTGTTCGTACTCAACCGGACCACCGTAGATGGCGCCGTCAATCACACCGGTCGACATGCCGATGTAAAGCTCTTGTGCAGGCAGGTAGACGGTCGGAATGTCAAATGCCGCCAGAACCTTCGCCACGTTCGAGGTTGCGCGGATCTTGCGGGTCTTCAGATCGTCCAGCGAGGTCACGGGCTCTTTGGTCAGCAGGTCATAGTTGTGACCATAGCCCTTACCCAGATAAACAGTGCCGGCTTCGGCATAGGCTTCGGTCAGCAGGGCGTCCACTTCGGCGCTTTCAAACAGACCCTTGGCTTCTGCAACGGTTGCCCAGGCACCCGGCAGGCCGGCTTCGATGTTGCCAACGTCAATCTGGCCCGACCAGTAACCGCCGGTGCCGTGTACGATGTCGACAGTGCCTTTTGCCACTGCGTCCGCAAATTGGTCCGATGCGACCAGCTCGCCACCACGGAAATACTGGATGCGCAGCGTGCCGTTCGATGCTTCCTTAACGGCGTCGCGGAACTTCTTGGCAATCGGATCGATCTCGGTGCCATAGAAGGTGTGGAAGCGCAGGCGGACGGTGTCAGCGCTTGCGGTCGTGGCAACCGAGGCCAGCGCAGCTGCGCCTGCCAGTGCGCCAAGAGCGGCGCGACGCGTGAAGGTCGTGAAAGTCATTAGTGTTCCTCCTAAAGCGGCACATTCATTCGATGTCAGTGGCTGTGCCGGTCCCTCAATGGGGGTTGTTTCCTTACGTCAACGTGGCTAGCGTTCTACAGCATGAAACATGGTGATATCAACAATTATGAACGCCAAAATGCGGATCATGGTCAAAATATAAAGCGCAAATAATGCTCGGATGGAAGGTGGTGAGCTTAATAAGCGTTATAAATGAACGTGTTAAGGGGCTTCAGGTCCCGCTGTGTCAAGGTGTAAAACTCAGGAAGCTGAGCGGAGGTGATCCGCAATATCAAGCGCTAACGGCGCAGAAAAACACACACCGCACTGATTCGAGATTGGCCGCGTGGCTGGCGGTTGGATCTGGCGGGAATGAGAGGACCCCAACGATGACATCAGGAAAACCTACCCTAAAAGGGTTGACCGAGATCTACCGTTACTTGCGGCGGAATGAAACGCCGATCTATGTGATCATGCCCACGCCATTCAACTTGATGGGGCTTGATCAATGGGTGGGTGGACTCGAGTATGTGAACTACTTCGACATCTTCGATGGCCGCCATCCCCGTATCTTCCTACCGTCACAAACTGGCCCACAGGATTTCCGCTCGATGGAGGATGTCGGGAACTATCTGGTGGATCATCCCGAGTTCAGAGACCGGGTAAGTTCGCGTGATCCCGGCATGGCGCTGTTTGTTCAGTTTGACGAGACGACAGAAGAGTTGTGCGAGGAAGTTGGGCTGACCATCGCGCTGCCATCGAACGAGTTGCGCAACAGATTGGACAGCAAGATCGAAACGACCCGCCTTGGAAATGAGGCAGGCGTTGCCAGCGCCCCCAATATCATGGGGGAAGCCAACACCTATGGCGATCTCACCAAACTGGCCGAGCGTGCAGGTCTTGGAAGTGATCTGGTGGTACAGACGCCATATGGAGACAGCGGGCGCACCACATTCTTCATCAAGTCGAAAGAGGACTGGGAAAAGCACGCGTCCAAGATCGTTGG
>CALJDH010000134.1 GCA_938023895.1 uncultured Aliiroseovarius sp. | reverse complement strand
GTCCACCTTTAACGAGGTGATCCAGCTGGCCAAGGAAATCGAAGCCGCTGGCGCCACGATCATCAACACCGGCATTGGCTGGCACGAGGCACGCATTCCGACGATTGCCACTTCGGTCCCGCGGGCGGCGTTCACATGGGTCACGAAGAAGCTGATGGGGCAGGTGTCGATCCCGGTCATCACCTCGAACCGGATCAACACGCCCGATGTGGGGGAAGAGGTTCTGGCCGGCGGCGCGGCCGACATGGTGTCGATGGCGCGCCCATTCCTTGCGGACCCGGACTTCGTGGTCAAAGCCGCCGAGGATCGCGCGGACGAGATCGCGCCCTGTATTGCCTGTAACCAAGCCTGTCTGGACCACACCTTTGGCGGCAAGATCTCGACCTGTCTGGTGAACCCGCGCGCATGTTATGAGACCGAGCTGAGCTATGACCTGACCGACACGCCGAAATCCATTGCCATCGTGGGCGCTGGGCCTGCGGGGTTGGCGACGGCCTTGGTCGCGGATGAACGCGGCCACAAAGTGACGCTGTTTGACCGCGCCGATCAGGTGGGCGGGCAGCTGAACATGGCCAAGAAGATCCCCGGCAAGGAAGAGTTCATTGGGCTGGTTGACTGGTATGACCGCATGGTCCGCGCCTCGGACATTGATCTGCAATTGGGGCGCGAGGTGTCCGCCGACGATCTGGTTGGGTTTGACGAGGTGGTGATCGCCACGGGCGTTTCCCCCCGTGATCCGCAGATCGACGGGCAGGACGGTGCGAACGTGCTGTCCTATATCGACGTGTTGCGCCACGGCGCGCCTGTGGGCAAAAACGTGGCCATTATCGGTGCCGGAGGCATCGGCTTTGATGTCGCGGAGTATCTGACACAGGCGGGCGAAAGCCCGACCGAGAACCTAGAGGAATGGCTGTCTGAATGGGGCGTCACCGATCCGGGCGCGGCGCGGGGTGGCTTGGCCCCGGAAGGCCCGAAACCGGAAGCCCCCGCGCGTCAGGTCGTGCTGCTGCAGCGTAAGGCACAAGCGCTGGGCAAAGGGCTGGGCAAGACCACCGGATGGATCCACCGCGCGACGCTGAAAATGAAGGGCGTCGAAATGCAGGGCGGCGTGAACTACGAACGCATCTCGGACGAGGGGCTGATGGTCAGCTCGGGCGAAGCGCGGGAAAACCCGCGCGTGATCGAGGCCGACAACATCATCCTTTGCGCGGGCCAAGTGCCCGAACGCACGGTTTTCGATCAGCTGGCCGAGAAAGGCATTACCGCGCACATCATTGGTGGCGCAGATGTCGCCGCCGAGCTTGACGCCAAGCGGGCCATCGACCAAGGATCGCGACTGGCGGCCTCGCTATAAAAGCCGGGGTCTGAATGAGGGCCCTATGCTATTCATGTCGATCTTCTTGGGACTTCTGCCCAGCTTCCTTTTGATTGGGCTGGGTGGATTGGTGCGTGGGCGTCTGTCGGATAACGCGTGGCAAGGGCTGGATCGTCTGAATTTCGAGATCCTGTTCCCCGCCCTCCTGTTCGTCGCCGCCGCGAGCCGCCCGATCGAGATAGCACAGGTCATCACCATGGCGCCTGTTGTGTGGGCTATTCTGGGCATGGGGTTGGCGCTGGGTTGGCTGACGCGCCGCATCGGGCCAGACCGTTTTCTGGATTTCGCAGGGGCATGGCAGGTCACGTGGCGCTTCAACACCGCGCTGGGGCTGGTGGCCGTGGGGCTTTTGCAGCAGGGCGGTCTGGGCGAGATGGCGGTTGCGGTTGGCATGGGCGTACCCGTCGCAAACCTGTTTGCTGTCAGTGCTTTGTCTCGGGGTGGGGCGTTTGGGTTGAAGCAGACTCTTCTAAAAATCGCCCTGAACCCTTTCCTGTTGGCCAGCTTGTCGGGCCTGTGTGTGGGGCTTCTGAAAATCCAGATCCCGCAGCCGGTCTTGGCGCCGCTGGATCTGCTGGCAAAAGCAGCCATTCCGATCGCGTTGTTGTCCATTGGGGCGACGATGGACTGGAAGGCTTTGGCGCGGCTGAATGGGTTCAGCGCGGCGATCTCGGCGATCAAACTGCTAGCGCTGCCCGCCTTCGCTCTGACCTGTGGTGTTGTCTTGGGACTGACGCCGGGGATTGCCTCGGTGCTGGTGGTGTTCGCAGCGCTTCCAACGGCATCAGCCGCGCATGTGCTTGCGTCGGCATTTGGGGCAGATCGCCGCCTTGTGGCCACATTGATTGCACAAACGACCCTGCTGTCCGCCCTCAGCCTACCGCTTTGGATGACAATCGCAGAGGTTGTATTTACCCAACGTTAAGGCGAGCGATGTGCAATCCGATGTTTGTCCGTTGGGGTTTTGCGGTGTTTGCTGATTGGCGGGCACTTACCTTCAGCTAGGGGTAGATGTGTATCCAGAGTTGATAAAATTGTCTCGTTTCCAATTCGTAAACATAAATCGAATTACCCTCGTAATGTCGGCAGGTCTTCACAGTCTTGCCCCAATTTGTGGCGATACAAAAATGGCTGCGAGGAATTTTTTTTAGAGAGTGTGTGATGGATCGATTGACCGAAATGGAGGCATTCGCAACAGTCGTGGATCAAGGGGGATTCACAGATGCCGCCAAGAAGATGGGGATCTCGAAGTCTGCTGTATCAAAGCACGTGTCCAGCCTTGAAGCGCGTTTGGGTGCGCGTCTTCTAAACAGAACAACACGGCGTGTGAGTCCGACAGAGATTGGTTTGGCCTACTATGATCGCGCACGCCGCGTGCTGAATGATGCAGGCGAGGCGGATGCGTTGGTCACGTCGATGCAATCTGCGCCTGCAGGGATGCTGCGGATCTCGGTCGCGACAGATTTCGGCGTCAATCACCTTAGCCCAGTGCTGGGTGAGTTCCTGAAGGATTTTCCCGACGTCACCGTAAACATGGAACTGGCAAACCGCTATGTCGAGCTGATCTCGGAAGGGTTCGATATGGCGATCCGCGTGGGCGAGCTGGAGGACAGTTCGCTACGGGCGCGCAAGATCGCCGAAACCACGCGTAAGATGGTCGGCAGCCCCGCTTATTTTGAACGCTACGGCCGACCCAAGCGCATTGACGATCTGAACAATCACAAGCTTCTGCATTATTCCAGCCAAAGCTCGGGCAATGTGTGGAAGATCCCCGCCCCGTCGGGTGAGCTTCGGCAGGTGCGCTCGGCAGGGTGGCTCAGCGTGAATGATGGTCAGTCCCTTTTGAACGCCGCGATCTCGGGTTTGGGCATCGCCTATCTGCCCAGCTTCCTTTACGCCGATGCGCTGGAGCAGGGTTTGGTGGAAGAGGCCATTCCGGAACTGCCCGCCGACATTCAGGGGATTTACGCGGTGTACCCACCGGGTCGTTTCACGCAACCCAAAGTGCGGGCTTTCATTGATTTTCTGGTGCAAGCCTTTGCAAGCAAAGGGCCAGACATCTGGTAAAGGCAGAGCAGTAAAAGCGATGAGCATCTGCGGCGGGCTGGTCCCGCCGCTTTTTTGTATGCTCTAGTCGGTGTTCAGAAGCACTGCTTCCACACGACGGTTCAGCTCGCGCCCTTCGGCTGTGGCATTCCCGGCCAGGGGGGACAGATAGCCCACACCGTCGGCGGACAGTTGGCCCGTGTCCACGCCATAGACGTTGATCAGGCGTTTCATCACAGATGTGGCGCGTTTGCGGGACAGGGCTACGTTTCCGTCCAAGCTGCCTTCGGCATCCGTATGCCCCACCAGCACGATCCGCCGGTCAGGATCGGCGGCCAAAAAATTGGCCAGTTCGGACAAGGCGGGCACGTCGCCTTCGGCAAGGTCTGCCGATCCAGTCGCGAATGTCAGGCCGGATAGCACCACCCGGCCGATGGTCTGAAGTTGAATGTCCAGCGGGTCGCTTGGCTGCGGGGCTGAAATCGGTGCGATCTCGGTCGTTGTCAGAAGCGGAGTGCTTTCCTTCGAGGGCGTCACGAACGTCAGTTCAAAAAACGCGTCCTGTGCGCTTTGGCTCACCAGTATTTGCGCAAAGCTGTCATCCTTGCGGGCGCTTAGAAAGTGATAGTCCCCAAGGTCGACGAACATGTCCGGGGATTGGAAATGTCCAACCTGAAACCGGAAGTCGAACCCACCGCAGGACACGGCCTGACATCGATACAGGAAGGTATAGCCGTCCTCGCGCAGTTGATCCTGTAACGACGTCAGGATCTGGTAGCTGCGACCGGCCTGACCGGGCGATCTCCACGCCTGCCGGCTTACATGGCCCACAGCCGTGAGCGCAGGAACCGCCACGCCGTCGAAGCGGCTTGTGGCGATTTCTGCTTGGCCATTCTCTGCGATCTCAGCCTGAAGTCTGGAGCCTGCGGGTAGGTCCAAGGCCGCAGCCCCGAAGGGAAGCGTGGCGACCATGCAGGCAAGGGCAAACAGGCGGTGGGGCAGGATCATCGGCTTTGGGCGTGGTATTCGTCGTTTGGCTTCATTCCAACCGCCGAGGCCATGCGGTTGGACATCGAGAAGAACCCGACCGTCGCCGCAATGTCCCAGATGTCCCGATCCGAGAACCCTACGTCGCGCAGCGCCTGACGGTCCGCTTCTGATGTTTCCGAGGACACTTTGGTCACCTTCTCGGCGAAGGTCAGCATCGCGGTTTGACGTTTATCCAGATCGGCCATGCGCCAGTTCATCACCATCGCTTCGCCCAGCATGGGATTGCCGGACAACTGGCGTACGGCAGCGCCATGTGCGACCTGACAGTACCAGCACCGATTGATCGAGCTGACGACCACCGCGATCATCTCGCGTTCCAGTTTGGACAACCCGCTGTCGTCCAGCATCACCTCGTTATACATGTCCATGAACGGGCGCAGCTTCGTCATGTCAAAGGCGTAGGCCTGCAGCACATTCGGGATGAGCCCCAGCTTTTCATTGCAGATGTCGAAGTATTTCTGGATGTCTTCGGGAAGCGGATCGACCATCGGCAGATCAAGAGCGGTTACGGGGCTCGATTTTTGCGACATGCTGTGTCCTTCTTAGCGTTTCACACGGTAATGGTAGTGTCCAACCAGATGCATGCCAAGATTTGCATACAGCGGATTTGCAGCGTGGTTGCCTTGGGTCACAATCAGCGACAGGAACTCGGCGCCCTGTTCCTCGGCCCATTTGGCGGCCTGCTTCAGAAGGTTCTGACCGGTGCCCATCCGGCGCAGCTTGGGATCGACGTGCAGGGCGTGCGCCATGGCGATGCCGTCATGCACGCCCACGAAGCCAACACCCGCCGGCGTGTCATCGGTGCGCGCCAGAAGGGCGGTCTTGGGGCAATCCGCGCGGTCCATCACAGCGCGGCGGTGTTCGTGGATGCCGCCTTCTTCCCACAGCTCAGTCATGATCGACAGCATGGGCCAGATGGCGAAAGCCGATACTGGCGGGAGTGGTTCGCGAGTTAGCTCGGCCACGGGAATAACCCAGATGTTTACTGGATCGACGATGTCATAGCCGTGCTGTGCCAGCATCTCGTCCAGATGCTCGTCCCCTGCGCGGATTTGGAACAGCGGGTCCATGCCCATGTCACGCATCGCTTTTTCAGCGGCTGGCAGGTCGGCCTCGGTCGTCGGCCAGTTCTCGGTCGCAGCGGACACGCGTTTGCCGCCGCCAGCGCCATCACGCACCACCCATGCGCCGACGCGTTGCGTGGCGGCCGGGGGCCAAGTGGCTTCGCAGACCTCGATCAGTTGTTCGGGGGTGGGAAGATGGGGCGTTGTCATGTGGCCTCCTTGAACTGGTCTTGCAGCGAACGGGCGGCGTCCTCGAGCAGGGCCGCATCTGTGCCGCGAATAACAATGTTGACGCCGAATGCGCCGTTTTCGATGAAGGGGTAGGATCCGAAGCTGAGTGTAGCATATTGCTGGACAAGCTGCCCCAAAGGTCCGGCGATGTCGCCCTCGCCCCGATTGATCCGCACGGTGCGCGACACCAAGGGCGCGCCGCCGGTCAGGCCGGGTAGAACGCTTTCGACCATGGCGTTGAAGACGGATGGGACGCCTGCCATGACATGCACATTTTCCAGCGTAAACCCGGGCGCGATCGAGACGGGATTGTCGATCAGCGTCGCGCGATCTGGGATGCGGGCCATGCGCTGGCGGGCAGCGTTAAATTCGCGCCCCGAGGACGCATAGTATGCGGCCAGCAGATCGCGGGCGTCGTCGCGAATGTCGATGTGATCGTCAAAGGCGAGCGCGATGCAGTCTGCTGTGATGTCGTCATGCGTCGGCCCAATCCCACCCGAGGTGAAGACGTGGTCATATCCGGCGGAAAGCGCTTTCACGGCGGTCACGATGGCGTCGGCGTCGTCGGACACCACGCGGACCTCTTTCAGGTCAATGCCGTGCTCGGTCAGGCGGCCGGCAAGGTGGTGCATATTCGCATCCCGCGTCCGGCCCGATAGAATCTCGTCTCCGATCACCAGCATTGCGGCAGAGGGGTTGGGCATCGCTTGTTCCTTTCCTGTTTCCGGTATAGGCCCGAGGTATGGAATTTCCCAGCCCTCTTGTGCCCGCCACGCTTGTCCGTCGTTATAAACGCTTTCTTGCCGACTGCCTGCTGACAGATGGTCGCGAAGTGACGGCCCATTGTGCCAATCCCGGTTCCATGATGGGGCTGGCCGAGCCGGGATCGAAAATCTGGCTGGAACCCAACGACGATCCCAAGAAAAAGCTGAAATTCGGCTGGCGGTTGGTCGAACATGCGGACGGGCATTTCACCGGCGTTGATACCTCTGTTCCCAATCGCGCGCTGAAGGCCGCGCTTGAGGCGCGGGTCGTGCCCGGACTGGGCGACTATCACACCGTCCGGTCCGAGGTGAAATACGGCGAGAAGAGCCGCATTGATTTCCTGCTGGAAGGCGAAGGCCTGACTTATGTCGAGGTGAAGTCTGTCACCCTGTCCCGCCAGCCCGGTCTGGCCGAGTTTCCCGACAGCGTGACCGCCCGCGGCACCAAGCATCTGGGCGAGCTGGCGAAAATGGTCGGCGAGGGCCACCGGGCCGTGATGCTCTATCTGGTGCAGCGCACCGATTGCGACCGGTTCGATCTGGCCCGCGATATTGATCCCGCCTATGGGCAGGCCTTTGATGCGGCCCGCGCCGCCGGGGTCGAGGTGATCGTTTTGGGCACACGCATTTCGCCGTCTGGGGTCGATGTTGCAGCCCCTCTGGCGTCTTTGGTCTGAAGGCCCTATCTAGGGGGCAGAAGAAGGAAACCACCATGGACGACAAGATGCGCGTAACCAAGGAAGGCATTCGCCTCTATGACCCGGCGGATTTCGCTGGAATGCATGCAGCAGGCAAGCTGGCGGCTGAGATTCTGGACCGTGTGGCCCCGATGAT
>CALJDH010000133.1 GCA_938023895.1 uncultured Aliiroseovarius sp. | reverse complement strand
GACTTCTGGGCCAATGCCGAGCGCATGGCGGCTGCGCTGGTGGCGCTGGGCGTCGCGCCGGGGGATCGCGTGGCCGTGCAGGCCCCGAAAGAACCCGCGATGTTGGAGCTTTACGTGGGCACGGTGCTGGCGGGCGGCGTGTTCCTTCCGCTGAACACGGCCTATACGCCGGACGAGGTCGCCTATTTCCTGGGCGACGCCGCCCCGCGTGTGTTCGTGTGTGAGCCGGGCAAGTTGGATGCGCTGACGCCCATTGCAGAAGACGCACAGGTGGCCCATATGCTGACGCTTGGCACGGATGAGGACGGGACACTGGTGCCCGCCCGTGACGCACAAGAGCCGGGCTTCGACGCTGTGGCGCGTGATGCCTTGGACCTTGCCGCGATCCTTTATACCTCGGGCACCACGGGGCGGTCGAAGGGCGCGATGCTGACCCACCGGGCGCTGGCCTCGAACAGCGAAACGCTGCGCGATTACTGGCGTTTCACGGACAAAGACGTGCTGATCCATGCGCTGCCGATTTTCCACACGCACGGGCTGTTCGTCGCGACCAATGTGACCTTGATGGCGGGTGGGGCGGCGGTGTTCCTGCCCGGTTTCGACGCCGAGGCCATTATCGAGGCGATGCCGAGCGCCACTGCGCTGATGGGCGTGCCGACGTTTTATACGCGTCTGTTGAAAGATGACCGTCTGGCCGAGGCGTCCAAGGGGATGCGCTTGTTCGTGTCCGGCTCCGCACCGTTGCTGGCCGAGACGCATGACCGCTGGCGCGAGGTGACGGGCCACGCGATCCTTGAACGCTACGGCATGACCGAAACCAACATGAACACGTCAAACCCCTACGATGGCGAGCGGCGCGCGGGCACGGTCGGCTTCCCGCTGCCAGGGGTCGAGGTGAAGGTGTGTGATCCGGTCTCGGGCGAGACGCTGCCAGATGGCGAGATCGGCGTGCTGGAAGTGCGCGGCGACAACGTCTTTGCAGGCTACTGGCAAATGCCAGAAAAGACCGCAGAGGAGCTGCGTGAAGACGGCTGGTTCATCACGGGCGACTTGGCGATGATCGACTCGGATGGCTATGTGACCATTGTCGGGCGCGGCAAGGACTTGATCATCACTGGTGGTTTCAACGTCTATCCAAAAGAGATCGAGGGCGTGATCGACGAGTTGCCTGGGGTGTTGGAAAGTGCCGTCATCGGCGTTCCGCATGAAGATTTCGGCGAGGCCGTGGCGGCTGTTGTCGTGGCGCAAGACGGTGCATCGCTAGACGAGAGCTCATTGAAGACGGGCTTGGCTGAAAGCTTGGCCAAATTTAAGCAGCCCAAGCGGATCGTCGTGGTGGATGAGTTGCCACGCAACACAATGGGCAAGGTGCAGAAGAACGTGATGCGCGAGACTTATGCGGATCTGTTGAAAGGGTAGGGGCGCTGCCCCTCGCGGCATTGCCGCTCACCCCGAGATATTTTTGACAAGAAAAATAGGATGCCCGGCCGCGAGCCGAACGTGCAGGAGCTCTATTTGGGCGGCGGGCCGTCTTTCAGGCGGTAGCCCACAAAGGCCGCGTGCAGATAGTTGCGTCTTAAGGTCGGGAATGGGAAACGGGGAAGGGGGCGTGTGTGCACTGGCAGCTTCGTTATGCGGCCAAGTGCCATATCGGCCAGACGCGCGCCAGTCCATGTGCCCATAGCGACGCCGTTGCCGTGAAAGTTCAGACCGGCCCAGGCCGTCGAGCTGCCTCCGATCGGCCCGGCATAGGGCAGCAGGTCTTGTGACAGGCTGATCAGCCCCGACCAGAACTGCGGGGTCTCGACGTCGCGCCACGCCGGGAACATGGCGGCGAGATGCTGTTTCATCCGGGCGCGCATTGCGGCTTGGCCTTCGGCGCTGGCGCCGACATTACCCCGCGCGCCGAACAGGAACCGCCCGTCCGGGAGAAGCCGGAAATAGTGCAGAAGGTTGCGGCTGTCATAGGCCATCAGGTCGGTGCTCCAGCCCTGTGCGGCAATTTCGTCTTGGGTCAGTTTGCGGGTCACAAGGATGTTGGATTGTACTGGTAAATAGCGCCCGGTCAGCCAGTCGGGCACGCCGTCAGACGAATAGCCGTTGGTGGCGATGATCAGTTTCTTCGCGGTGATCCGGGCCGTGGGGGTGGTCAGGATGTGGTGCGTGTCAGTATGGTCGATTTGGATGACCGGGCTGTGAGCGGACAAGGTAGCCCCAGCCGCCTGAGCGACTTTTGCCAAGCCGCTGACATAGCGCCCGGGATTAAGTGCAAAGCCCAAGGGCAGGATCAGTCCGCCGTGAAAGGCGCCGTTCATGCCGCGGGATTTCAGGTCTTCAGCGGGGATAAGCTCTGGCGGGTGGCCGAGTTCGGCCCATTCGGCTTGCTCGGCCCGCAGACCCGCCATCGCGCGGGGGGTGTGGGCGAGAACAAGCTCGCCGTCCGAGTGAGTTTCGGCGTCGATTTTGTGATGTTCCAGCAAGTCTGCAACAAGCTCGACTGCAGCTTTTTGGGCTGAGAAGTAGGCCCGCGTGGTATCTTCCCCGAAACGCTTTCGGATGCCGCTTAGCCCCAGCTTATCGCCGCCAATGGTGCAAAATCCGCCATTGCGGCCAGACGCGCCCCAGCCGGGGGCTTTGGCGTCAAGAACCACCACTTCGGCCCCGGCTTCTGCAAGGTGAAGTGCCGCCGAAAGACCGGTGAAGCCGCCGCCAATGACGGCGATCTCGACCTGCTGATCGCCTTCAAGCGCGGGCCAATCCCCTTCGGGACGCGGCCAAATGCATTCCGCGCGCGCGGCGTCAGAATAGGCGTAGTCCTCGTAGATGCGATGGGGTGTTTTCGGC
>CALJDH010000132.1 GCA_938023895.1 uncultured Aliiroseovarius sp. | reverse complement strand
TTCTTCTGATGGATATGCAAAGCAAGAAGCCGGTGCATCCGGTGCAATACCTGCTGATCGGTCTGTCGCAGGCGGTGTTTACGCGTCTAATGCTGGCCTATGCCGAGCAGGTAGGCTTTACCGTTGCCTACATCGGATCGGCGGCGGCCTTGATCCTGTTGTTGTTGATGTTTGGGCGCTTCGCATTGAAGCTCGGATCCCGGACATGGGTCTTGGGGGGCATGTTGGTGCTGCTGTACGCTGTGCTCTATCTGATCCTCTATTCGACCGACTATGCGCTTCTGGCGGGTGCCACGCTGGCCTTCGTGGCGATCGGGGCGACCATGTACGCCACGCGGAACGAAGAATGGTACGGCGAAGATGGACCCGGGCCGGGATTGTTCGCCCGACGTACGCCCAAAAAGGCAGTGGCGCGGTCCAGCCCTGTAGCGACACAAAATTCTGAAGGACCGTGGCGCGCATCACCTTCGGATGACACGCCGAAAGAGGACCAATAACGAAAAAAGAGGCGCCGAAAGGCGCCTCTTTCGCATTCAGGATGATCGGGTGCGGTCAGGCGAAGGCGGCCTCAAGTGCAATCTCAACCATGTCGCCAAAGGTCTTCTCGCGCTGGTCCGAGGGCAGCGCCTCGCCGGTTTGCAGGTGATCAGACACCGTCATGATCCCCAGCGCCCGTACGCCATAACGGTTGGCCAGCATATAAAGCTCGGCCGCTTCCATCTCGACCCCCAGAATGCCGTGGCGGGTCATCTCTTTGTTCAGGTCAGGGCGTTCGTCATAGAACGTGTCGGATGAATAGATCCCACCCACATGCACGCCCACATCGCGGCCACGTGCGGCGGCAACGGCGGCTTCCAGCAGGCCATAATCCGCGCAGGGCGAGAAGTTCAGCTCGCGGAAAATGGTGTTCGACGGCGTGCCTACGGTTGTGCAGGTCATTGCGATCACCACGACACGGACCTTTACATGCGGCTGCATACCGCCACAGGATCCGATACGGATCAGCGTTTTCGCACCGTAATCGCGGATCAGCTCGTTCGCGTAGATCGAGATCGACGGCATCCCCATGCCAGACCCCTGAATGGTCACACGGTTTCCTTTATAGGTGCCGGTAAAGCCCAGCATCCCGCGCACCTCGTTGACCAGCTCGGCCCCTTCAAGAAAGGTCTCAGCGGCCCAGCGGGCGCGATAGGGGTCGCCCGGCATCAGAACGGTTTCAGCGATTTGGCCCTGTTCGGCCCCGATATGGACGGTCATGGTTGGCTCCTATATTCAAGAAGGGTCGCAGGCAAAGGAGAGCCCCGTGCGCTGGATCGTATTCCCATTCTTTATCGTGCCAAGTTTGACCCATGCGCAAGAGGCAGCCGAGTTGACGCTGGTGAAACAGGTTTTCGCCGAGCTTCAGCCAAGGTCCATCCGTTGGAACCGCGAGTATTGCGGTTATATCGGCTATGACGCCGATGGCACCCTTTCAGCGTCACGCCCGACACCCGGCAAACGGGATGCGTGTCTGCCGGATGACCCCGAAAATCTCGAAACCATCGTGGCCTCGTATCACACCCACGGCGCGTTCTCGACCGACTACGCGAACGAGGTGCCGTCGGGCGAGGATATGGAAGGCGACGAGGACGAGGGGATCGACGGCTGGGTCGCCACGCCGGGCGGGCGGCTTTGGTATATTGATACGGAAGACATGGTGACCACGCAGATTTGCGGGATCGGATGCCTGCCGATGGACGAAGATTTTCAGCCCGGCGACATGGGGCATGTCGCCCAGAGCTATAGCTATGATGCGTTGGTCAAGAAGCTGGAAGATGGAGGCGTCTGAGGAAACTCAGTGCGCGCGCGCCGGATCGGACAAGACGCCCAACCCTAGTTGCGTTGGGGCTTGCCTGCCGGGTCTTTCGCATCCCCGAACCAGATCGACCAGAACGTCCGGTACTGCCCCTGAACCTTGGCGCGGCCAAAGCCAATCCCGACCGAGCGCCATGTTTTTCGCTGCCACATGCCTTCGTTCAGGATGACCTTGCGGTGATTGGGCGAATTCAGGAAGCCTTTGATCACAACCTCTGGGTCGCTATATCCCCACGCGGTAATTTCATAGCCGTTCTTGCGGTAGCGCGTGCGCAAGCGCTTGGGCGCGTCCCACATGGCTTTCGGGGCGCCGTGATTGGCATAATAGGGCGCGTCGCTCCAGCTGTGCGTGTTTGTGCCCGGGATGGGGCCGCCACGGGGGGCGATGTTGCGGGTGAAGTCCTCGACATGGCGTCCGGCAACAAGGGTCAGGCTGGAGGACAGCGGGATCGACGGCAATCCGCGCTTTGCACGTTCGCGCATCAGAATGTCATAGGCCTGTTTTTCGATGTCACTCAGGTGGTCATTCGGGGTCGGCTTATAATAGTTGAACGCCCCGGTTTTCGAGCTGACCAAGATTGGGTCACCCGCTAGCGCGGGTGACTGAAGAGCGAACAGCCCCAGAGCTGCTGTCATAAGAAGCTTTTTCATGTGGACACTCGCCTTTGGTTTGACTCGACGCACTACTTTCACGAGACTTACGCGCGAAATGAGGCTGAATTCTGCACCGAATGGTGCAAAATCGCGTCAATTGTTTCCAATGCGAGTTACCGCTTGTCCTATTCTGCAGCGATGCCCTTTGGCGCAACCAGCGTCACGATGTCTTCCATGATCGTGTTCAGCTCGAAATCCTTCGGCGTATAGACCTTGGCCACACCCATCGCGCGCAGGCGCGCGGCGTCTTCGTCCGGGATGATGCCACCTGCGACCACGGGCACGTCGCCCAGACCGGCGTCTTTCATACGCTCCATCAGCTCTTCCAGCAGCGGAATGTGGCTGCCCGACAGGATCGACAGGCCAACCACATGGGCTTTGGTTTCCAGCGCCGAGGCCACCAGCTCTTCGGGCGTCAGGCGGATGCCTTCATAGGTAATGTCCATGCCGCAATCGCGGGCGCGGGCAGCGATTTGTTCGGCTCCGTTCGAATGGCCGTCGAGGCCCGGCTTGCCAACCAGGAAGGTCAGGCGGCGGCCCAGAGCGTCTGATACGGCATCGACGCGCGCACGGATTTCGTCCAGCCCTTCGGTGCGGTTCGAGGGGTTCTTCGACACACCTGTGGGCGCGCGATACTGGCCAAAGGTCTGGCGCATCACTTCGCCCCATTCGCCGGTGGTCACGCCTGCTTTGGCGGCGGCGATCGAGGACGGCATGATGTTCTCGCCGGATTTAGCGGCGGCGCGCAGGGCGTTCAAGGCATCTTGCACGGCGGCGTCGTCGCGATCCGCACGCCACTGTTCCAGACGTGCGATCTGGTCAGCTTCGGCTTCTTTATCAGCGACCATGATGGCCCCGTCACCAGCGGTCAGCGGGCTTTCGGTGGTCTCGAGCCATTTGTTCACACCGACAACCGTGGTGTCGCCGACCTCGATCTTGCCGATGCGGGCGGCGTTGGATTCTACCAGACGCGACTTCATGTATTCGATGGCCGCAACCGCGCCCCCCATGCCGTCAATCTGGGCAAGCTCGGCACGTGCACCTTCCTTCAGCTCGGCCACTTTGCGTTCCACGGCGGGGTTTTCGTCGAACAGGTCGTCGAACTCCAACAGGTCGGTTTCATAGGCCAGGATCTGTTGCATGCGCAGCGACCACTGCTGGTCCCACGGGCGGGGCAAGCCAAGCGCTTCGTTCCATGCAGGCAGCTGCACCGCACGGGCGCGGGCGTTTTTCGACAGCGTCACGGCCAGCATTTCGATCAGGATGCGGTAGACGTTGTTTTCCGGCTGCTGCTCGGTCAGGCCAAGGCTGTTCACCTGAACGCCGTAGCGGAAGCGGCGGAATTTCGGGTCTTCAACGCCATACCGCTCGCGGGTGATTTCGTCCCACAGCTCGACAAAGGCGCGCATCTTGCACATCTCGGTCACAAAGCGAATGCCTGCGTTCACGAAGAACGAGATACGCCCGACCATCGCGGGGAAGGCCTCGGCGGGTACTTTTTCCTTCAGGTCGTCCAGGACGGCAATGGCTGTGGCCAGTGCGAACGCCAGCTCCTCCTCTGGCGTCGCACCGGCTTCCTGCAGGTGATAGGAACACACGTTCATCGGGTTCCATTTCGGCAGGTGTTCACGGGTGTAGGCGGCAACATCGGTAATCATGCGCAGCGACGGCTTCGGCGGACATACATATGTACCGCGCGACAGGTATTCTTTGATGATGTCGTTCTGAACGGTGCCCTGCAGCTTCGAGATATCGGCGCCCTGTTCCTCGGCGGCGGCAATATAAAGCGACAAAAGCCACGGCGCAGTGGCGTTGATCGTCATCGAGGTGTTCATCTGTTCAAGCGGGATATTGTCAAACAGGCTGCGCATGTCGCCCAGGTGGCTGAGCGGCACGCCCACCTTGCCCACCTCGCCACGCGACAGCTTGTGGTCGCTGTCATAGCCGGTCTGGGTCGGCAGGTCGAAGGCCACCGACAGGCCGGTCTGACCTTTGGCCAGGTTGGTGCGGTACAGTTCGTTCGAGGCCTTTGCGGTCGAGTGACCCGCATAGGTGCGGAAAAGCCAGGGGCGGATGGTATTCGAAGACATGGCAGAGACTCACCTTATGTTGCGCTGCAGCATTTTTAGTTGCGCAAGAAAATTACGCAAGGGGTAAAATCACGGGAAGAAAGTTACGTGGGGCGGTGCGCGTGGCGTGACGCTCTCGCTGGTCGCATTGGAGATGCCAGATTGACTGGCGTCACTCCTTCTTTACCTTTCTGAAAAATGGTGAGAAGGCTTGAGCATGACGCGCGTTGTGGAACTTCCTCTTTGGTTGCTTGTGCTGATCCTGGCTTTTGCCACGGTGACCTTTGCCTCGCATTTTCTGTTCCCGTCTGTGCGTTGGTTCTTTCGTAAGCGGCTGGAGCGTGCTGTCGCCAAGTTGAATGAACGGCTGGAGCGTCCGATCGAGCCGTTCAAGCTGGCGCGGCGCTATGACATGGTGCAGCGGCTGTCGTATGACCCGGAAGTGGCCAAGGCCATCGTAGACCACGCGCGCAAGGCGGGCATCCCGGAACAGGTGGCATTTGAGAAAGCCCAGCGTTACGCGCGCGAGATCGTGCCGCGGTTCTCGGCCACCGCCTATTTCGGGTTTGGCATTCGGTTGGCGAAACTCTTGTCGCGCGCTTTCTATCGTGTGCGCCTTGGTGCCTTTGACGAAGCGCGGCTGAGCGAGATTGATCCCGACGCGACGGTCATCTTCGTGATGAACCACCGCTCTAACATGGACTATGTGCTGGTCACATGGTTGGCGGCCGAACGGTCGCACCTGTCTTATGCGGTGGGTGAATGGGCGCGAGTCTGGCCATTGCGGATGTTGATCAGGTCGATGGGGGCGTATTTCATCCGGCGCAAAAGTCGCAACAACCTCTATCGTAAAGTGCTTTCACGCTATGTGCGCATGG